>CAZGVH010000016.1:0-13516 GCA_964528955.1 uncultured Dehalococcoidales bacterium
TATTTCGATTGGTTCTTCGTGTACCTTCATCTACTAAAAACCCCGCAATAAATTACGCCTGAACAGGTTAAACCGATAAATGATAAACAGGTTAAGAAGATTCTAACATTCACTATAACTGCCTTGCATAATAATGTCAATTTTTATTATAAAAATCCGCTTGTTTTGAATCACCCTCTAGTCAGGCAAATAAAAAACTATTATAATAACCCGGTACTTATTAACTATATAAATGATAAAAAGGAGCCGGGGCATGTTTGATATTACACCGCCGATTCTGATAATAGCCGGAATAGTGTGTGTCCTGTTTGGAATAATAGCTATGGTTTGGCCGAAGAAAGCCGCTTATATTATCGCTTCCTGGATTATTCTTATCGGTGTGTTTGCCATTTTATATGCGCTGGATTAATCTATGTATTATTTCGCTTACGGAATCAACTTAAATAAAAAACAAATGGCGTCTGTCTCCCCGCAAAGCCGCCCGCTGTACACGGCTACCCTGCACAATTACCGGCTGCTCTTTACAGGCTGGACGCGCCAGTGGCGCGGCGGCATTGCCACGGTTAAACGCTCTGCCGGCGATAAGGTTCTCGGCGCTATCTACGATGTTCCGGATACGGATTGGGCAAAACTCGACAGGGCGGAGGACTGCCCGGGAAATTTCGAGCGTATCAAGGTCATTGTAAATAACGAAGATGGCGAGGCAACCGAAACCGTCACCTATATCAAGAAAGGGCAGTTTCAACCGGACGAATCGAAACCGTCTCCCGAATACCTCAAGATAATCCAGCAGGGTTATAGAGACTGGCGGCTTATTTAACAGCAGGCTAATTTTCCGTTGCTTGGACGACAGGGATACCACTGACAACAGGGTAGACAACATTTGACAAAGCATTGACACAACAGTTATAAAGTAATGACCACACCCCGGCTTGATTGACATAACGGCTTCGCTTTTTACTACTCAACTATTGCTTTTCAAGACGATTCCTGTTTTAATTGATTGCAGTATGTAGTAACACGTACTGAAAGAGGAAAAATGTCTAATTTAAAATTGAAAGCATCCAAAAGAACGGTTTTCGGAAAGAATACAGGAGCTCTGCGCAAACAGGGAATCACCCCGATACACGTGTTCGGTAACGGGATCGAATCCCTGGCATTACAATGCGACAGCAGCGAAATCAAAAAAATTATTCTCCACGGAGGAACCACCAGGCTTATCGAAATCGGCGTAGAGAATGAGAAACTTTCCAGAAGCGTATTTATCCGCGAAATTCAACGCAATTCGATAAACGGACAAATCTTGCATGTCGATTTCTATCAGTTCAACAAAACGGAAAAAATGACCACAGAGATTCCTATTGTCTTTACCGGCGAAGCTCCTGCTTCCAAATCCAGGGTCAATATGGTCGAACACCAGTTGACCCATATAGAGATAGAAGCATTACCGGATAATATGCCGCGGCATATAGAAGTTGATATCAGCAACTTGAAAGAAGCCGGAGATATAATCCATGTCAAAGACATCAAATTCGATAAGGATGTTTCGACGACTGCCGATCCCGACCAGATAATAATCAAGGTCAGCAAGATAAAAGCCGCCGCAGTAACACCTGAGGAAGAAAAAACCGCAGCATCCGAAGCTGAAGAAGTAAAGACGGCGGAGAAACCTGGAAGCGAAACCAGGAGCGAACAGGGAGGTTAATCCATCGACTGACAGGGAAAATTATCGAATCATGAAAAGCAATCAATCAACATCCGCAGCCGTACAGGTAAACAATATCTATAAAACCTACGGTAAGAAAACGGTGGTTTCAGACGTTTCTTTTACCGTGGAAGAAGGGGAGATCTTCGGACTTATCGGGCCTAACGGCGCCGGTAAGACCACTTCCATCCGTATGATGATGGATATTATCAAACCGGATTCGGGGGAGGTCTATATTCTCGGTGAGAAATTCCAAGAGGAAACCAAGAATAAAATCGGTTATCTCCCCGAAGAAAGGGGCTTGTACAGGAAACAATCTGTCATAGATACCATAAGATATATGGCCTCGCTTAAAGGAGTAACTGTAAGCGAGACGCGCATCGACGAAATGTTGAAACATGTCGGGATGCTTCCACACAAGAACAAGAAAATCGAGGAAATGAGCCGCGGTATGGGGCAATTGATACAATTTCTGGTTACTATAGTTCATGACCCCTCCCTGGTCATACTGGACGAACCGTTCTCGGGCCTCGATCCGGTAAATACGGAACTCCTGAAAGATCTGATAAAAGAGCTTAGGGAAGAGGGAAAATCGATCATTTTCAGCACCCACCAGATGAACCAGGTCGAAGAGCTTTGCGACCGTCTTTTTATGATCAATAAAGGAGCCAAAGTATTATACGGGAACCTGAACGAGATAAAACAGAAGTACCGCGACAACTCCGTTTTTATAAATTACGAGGGCGAAATCGGAACGTTGAAAGGGGTTACCGAAAGCCGTCAAAAAGAAGACTATACCGAGTTTTTCCTGGATGAAAAAACTTCTCCACAGGATATCCTGCAACAGTTGATAAATAAAAAAGTCACTGTTACACGTTTTGAAATCGGCACTCCGAGCCTGAACGAGATATTTATCCGCATAGCAGGAGCAAACGGAGATTAAAATGAACAAGATATCGACGATATTCAAGCATGAATTTTTGGTTACCGTAAAAAGAAAATCATTTATCCTGATGACGATAGCTTTCCCGCTCATCGGCATACTGGGTATCGGCGCCTACCAGATAATCCAGGGAACCGGAGGGGCTCCTCCTGTCGTTGAAACGATCGAAGTCGGCTATGTCGACAATACCGGGTTGTTTAATGACTTTACCGAATATGAAAACGTTGACTTGATTGCGCAGGCGGACGAAACCGCAGCGTTCAATGCAATGACCGGCAACGAAATCCAGCAGTATTTTGTCATCCCCGAGGATTACCTGTCGGGTGGGATTATTGTCAGGTACACGCTGGAAAGAGAACTGGAGATCTCCGTCGGTGTAGCCTCAGCCATGACCGAATTCCTGGTTAACAACCTCCTGGCAGGAAAGGTGGATAATACCACCATCCAGCGAGTGGTATACCCCCTGTCATTAAGCAGTGTCACCCTTGACAGCAGCGGACAGGTTGCCGAAAACCAGGGAGGCTACGCCAATTTTATCATCCCCTATATCTTCAGCATCCTTTTGATCATGGCGATTTTTACTTCTTCGGGATTCCTGCTCCAGGGACTGGGAGAGGAAAAAGAAAACCGCGTTATGGAAATACTGCTGTCATCGGTATCGCCGAGGCAGCTTATAACGGGTAAAGTACTCGGATTGGGAGCTGCCGGACTGATACAGATAGTCGTCTGGCTGATATCCGCCAGGTTCCTGGCCGATATGGCTTCATCGACCATCGGCGGCATATTGAGTTCGCTCAGTATATCTGTAGAATTCCTGCTGGTCAGCCTGATTTATTTCATCCTCGGCTACTTGCTTTTCGCCGTAATTATGGCGGGAGCCGGTTCCATAGGAGCTACCGCCCGCGAAAGCCAGCAGTTATCGGTAATATTTACACTCTCGGCGGTCGTGCCGTTCTACTTTATCGCCGCTATCATGGAAAACCCCGACGGCGTGGCAGCGCAAGTGCTTACCTTTATCCCCTTTACCGCGCCGATTACGGTGATGATGCGCATGGGAATCGCCGAGATACCTCTTTGGGAGCTTGCGATAAGCATTGCCCTGATCATAGCTACGATTATCGGCCTGCTGTTTGTCGTCGCCAAGATCTTCCGCACCTTCTTGCTGATGTATGGAAAAACGCCCAAGCTGGGTGAAATAATAAAGATACTGAGACAGGCTTAACAGGAACAGACTATTAGACAATTCGGGAACGGGGATTGTGATTCAATCCCCGTTTTGTTATTAATATATCTTCCGCTGTAATTATATTACTCATTCTTATTAATTTCGATTGTTGTAGTTTACAATTCGGCGCCGCTATGGATTCGACAAGCTCACCACGAGCGGCTTTTTCCCTCTTCCGTTCGCCCTGAGCCTGTCGAAGGGTACAAGAGCGAAAGCAATACAGTATTAATAATATATTACTACCATGCCCGCAAAATAGTATCAGTTTATTATATTTTTGCAAATATTGAACCATCACCCCCGTTCTGTTATTATCATCTCAATTATGATTATCGATTTTCATACGCATATCTTTCCGCCGCAGGTAAAAGATAACCGCCAGCGCTATTTTGACCGCGACCCCTGTTTTGCCACGCTCTATGAAAACCCGAAAGCGAAACTGATTACCGCAGAAGAACTGATAGAGAGCATGGACGAGTCCAAAATCGATATCTCGGTGGTGCAGAACATCGGCTGGACAAGCCCTGAACTGTGTGTCCAGACCAACGACTACATTCTCGAAGCCGCAAAGCGCTATCCCGGTAGACTGGTGGGGTTTTGCAGTGTCCAGCCTCTGTCAATGGGTGAGGCAGTGAAAGAAATCGAACGCTGCGCCGCCGGAGGCATCAGGGGGGTAGGGGAGTTAAGGCCGGACATCCAGATGCTGAAACTGGATAATAAAGAGTATATGCAGCCTTTTGTCGATGCCCTGGTAGAAAATAAGATGATTCTACTTACGCATGCTTCCGAGCCGGTGGGGCATGGCTATCCGGGCAAGGGAAGCGTATCGCCTCAAATGCTCTATTCCTTTATTTACAACCACCCCGAACTGACCGTGGTCTGCGCTCACTGGGGCGGGGGATTGCCTTTTTATGCGCTCATGCCCGAGGTAGAAAAGGCGCTCGAGAATGTCTATTTCGACTCGGCAGCTTCGCCTTTTCTCTATAACCCGAAGATATATGCACAGGTTGCAGGGCTGGTCGGCGAAGACAAGATCCTCTTCGGCAGCGATTACCCGTTAATGCCGCAGTCGCGTGTCATCAAAGAGATTTTACTGCAGGATTTAACAGACCTTGCCAAGATGAAGATTCTCGGTGAAAATGCCCGTAAATTATTAGGGATTGCCTGAAAATGGAAAAAATACGTTCTTTTATCGCCATCGAACTGCCGCAGGGACTGAAAACGGAGCTTGCGAAATTGCAGACGAAGTTGAAAGTCGAAAGGCCGCGCATCAAGTGGGTTTCACCTGACGACATACACCTCACCCTGAAATTTCTCGGGGATATCGAACCGGCAGCGGTAGACAGGATCTCACAGGCTATGACAGAAGCTGTCAACGGCATCCAACCTTTCGAGCTGCATGTCGCAGAGTTGGGAGTATTCCCCAACCCCAGGCAGGTACAAGTGGTCTGGGTGGGGCTGGACGGGCAGCTTGATGTGCTGGACAGGCTTTACCGCCGATTGGAAGACAACATGACAAAAGCCGGATTCCCGCCCGAAAAAAGAGGTTTCAAACCGCACCTGACACTGGCGCGTGTCGCAGACGAGGCGATGCCGGAAGAAAGAAATAAATTCGGTGATTTTATCACCGCAAATAAAACAGAAATAGACTACCCTGTAAAAGTTAGCGGACTGAGCCTGATGAAAAGCCTGCTGACGCCGCGCGGAGCCATATACACGAGATTAAACCTTATTGAATTCATAAAGTAATTAAGCTTGACAGCGCCCCTTATTGCATTCAAACAAGCCCCAGGCTGTTCTTTAAGGCTTCGCCGACTTCAAGCATTTTAGCCGCCGATAATTGCCCGCATTTCTCACCGAGCATCGAACCGGGTATTGTTATTATGGATGCCAGATCGACGGCATACATTTTACCCATCCCGCTGTCACGCGGGGAACAGACAACGACAAACGGATAGCTGTTTCCAACGGGAGCTTCAGTCGTCAATAAGGCAACAATCGTATTCCGCCCGTATTCATTACCGATGTCGTTTTGAATAACGAGAACAGGAGCGTTGTACCCGTCCGTATTGCGGTTCAAGTGATATATTTCACCGCGCCTGTACTTATTTTCCATCGTTTTGCTTCCGTTCCGGCATCGTTCTCTGCAGAGATGAGGTGTTTTCGAATATTTTCCGGTGCTGCTCGGCCATTGCCAGGTAGCCCTCTTTCATGGCGTTCTCTTTTCTCCTGTTTGCCATTTCCTGTATACATAATGAAATAGCTGCGCTGCGCGAAATCTTCATTTCAGCCGCCATTTTATCCGCGACGGCAAGCAGATTTCCAGGTATGCTGATGGTCAGTTTTTCACCTTTGGCATCCATATATTCACCCCGTACTGCCATATATTATGTATGATAATATAGTATTACTTTTAATATGTCAATTTATACTTATATTTTTCCTTACTTACATTCATTAATATTTTGCATATCTGACCCCGATATCAATGGACAGGATGAGGATGAAGTAATAATCGCAAATACAGCTTGCGACTAAATAGCGGTTAGCCTTGTAAATAAATTGTTAACTGATGTATACTCTTAACAACAATTTCGGCCGGGAGGTGGACTTCGTGGAACAAGTTAATTTTCCTAAATGCCAAAAATGCGCCAGTGGAAATCTGGTTCCCCTTTCTGATTTCGGAAGCCAGGGCGCATCGATTCTTTATAAAGCATGGGTATGCACCAATCCTGACTGCGGCTATAACCTGAAGATCAGGAACGGCGATATCTATATCAATGAACCTATCATGAACGGGGTGGGCGGTCGTTCCCGGCAGAGTTAACAGGTAACCAGGTCGTCTATCGAATAAAATACCGGATAATTAAATGCTGCCTGTCTTAGAGCAACTGAAAAAGACAGCCCTTGATTTGTTATTCCCTCTGCGCTGTATCGAATGCGGAAATGAGGGCAGTCTGATATGCCCCTATTGCCGCAACCGACTATCATGGATAATGACGCCTGTATGCCCTTTCTGCGGTGTTGACAAGCCTCTTGACATACCCTGTACAAGCTGTCCGGTCTTTCAGCCTGTTATCGACGGGATACGTGCGCCGTTCCGGTTCGAAGGGACAATTCGTTCCGCGGTACACCAGTTAAAATACCGCAACCTGAGAGCCATAGCTGCACCCCTTGCCAAAATGATGGCTGATTATCTCGACGATAACCCACTGCCTTATGGCATTATCATACCGGTCCCCCTGCACAATAAAAGACTGAGGGAGCGCGGCTATAATCAATCGGAGCTGCTGGCTAAAGAAATCGCCGGGTTGACCGGCGTCCGTATTGAGAAAGACCTCCTGACACGCCATAGACACACCCCTGCACAGGTTATGACAAAATCGATACAGGAGAGACGCGCCAACCTTACCGGGGCTTTTACATGTAAAAGTGAAAACATCAACGGTAAAAAAGTTTTGTTGATCGATGATGTAGCCACATCTGGGGCCACGCTGGATGCCTGTGCCAAAGCATTGAAATCGGCCGGAGCCGTCTCGGTTTGGGGATTGACTCTGGCAAGAGATATCCGTTAAATATGAGAAGAACTATCCTGACTCCATCGCCAGACTATTACCAGGAACGTCTTAGCTCAAAATAAAAGGAATCGGGGTGCGATACATGGAATTATATTATACTTCTTTTAAAACCGCCGCAGGATGGATTGCAGTCCTTACCTCAGTTGAAGGGTTGGTAAAAAATACGCTGCCCCAGGATACGGAACAAAAAGCCATTTCTATGCTTGGAGTTGACGGAAGCGGAGCCGTTATTTCGCCCGGTATGTTCGCCGGTCTGCAAAAAAGATTTATAGACTATTTCAACGGCATAAAAGTCGACTTTCCTGACAAACTGGATCTTTCGGCAGCCACTTCCTTCCAGAAGGAGGTTTGGCAGGCGGCAAGGTCGATACCCTACGGGGAAACAAGAAGCTATCAATGGCTCGCTGAAAATATCGGCAGCCCGGAAGCAGCCCGGGCGGTAGGGGGTGCCCTCGGTAAAAATCCGCTGCCGGTAATTATTCCCTGCCACAGGGTTATCGGTATAAACGGAAACTTGACCGGTTTCAGCGGCGGGCTGGATGTAAAAAAACGGCTACTCGAGCTTGAAGGAGTCTCTAGGAAACCTTGACGCTGAAAACCATCTGTTGGGCGGGTTCGCTTTCCCATGACCTTTGATAATTCAGGGTAATCTCGAAATCGCCGCTTTTCAAAGCTTTAAAACGTAAATACTGGGTTCCTCCGACGCCGACCATCATCTCATCGGCTTCATCCTGTTCGTAGTCATCGGAAACCAGCTCGAACTGCGATTCTTCATAGCCGGCTTTCCATGAGTAACCGGTAGTCGGATTGGAATCGAGAGCAATAATAAACTCGCCGTTTACCTTTGTTTTTATCGCAGCGCCGGCGTCGCTGTAGGTCTTCACGTCATCTCCTCCGCAACCGGCTGCCAACAGGGAAACCGTAAGGATAAAAGCTGCTGCTGCCATTATTTTTTTCATATCACCCTCCGGGATTGAACTGCTGGTTAAATCTCAATAACTTACCGCTCATTGCGGTTTTTCATCTTTGCCCCGAGAAAATCAGCCTCATAGCGCGGGGTTAAACCTTCACCGCTAAAACTATAATACTTATTATCGCCGATTACAATATGGTCCAGTACCTTTAATCCGACTGCCCCGGCCGCCATAACGAGGTCGCGGGTCAGATCTTTATCGCTCTGGCTCGGAGACGGGTTCCCTGAAGGATGATTGTGGACGAATATCATGGATACGGCTTTATACCTGATGGCGCTTTCGATCACTTCGCGGATGTGCACCACGCTGCTGTCGACCGTTCCCTGAAATAAATCCTCGATTTCTATAATGCCGTTCTGGCTGTTGAGATAGAGTACTTTAAAGACCTCTTTCTTCAATCCTTTCATCGAATGATAGAGGTAATCGAATATTTCCTGCGAAGAGATAAAAAATGGAGTATCGATGACTTTTTCCTTAAGATACCTGCGGGCGACCTCCTGTACCAGTCCGATGCCGAAGGAATTATGCGGGCCGATGCCGCTTATTTGCTGCAATTCTGCCGGAGAAGCCTCAAGCACGCCTTTCAGCGTTTTGAATTTTTTTACGGCCTCCTTTGCCTGCTGCTTGCAGTCTTTCCTGGGAGACCCGAGGGTCAATAAAAGTTCAACGATTTCATAATCGGCAAAACCGTTCAGCCCGGATTCTATAAATCTCTCCCGCAGCCTTTTGCGGTGTCCCTCACAGCCTTTATCATCCGTCATCTATATTTTCCCATACCACATTTCGACGTTCTATTAAACGAAAAATATGCAGAATATCCCGTCCGGACTTTTTATAAGTACTCGCTTTGGGGTGAGCTTCCCCGTTTTATATCCAGTTTCAGGCGCAGGTTTAAAAATTCGTCCTCATATTTCTCTATCAATCCGGAACTGGCGAAACTGAAATACCTGTTATTCCCGATAATGATATGGTCGAGCACTCCTATCTGAAGTACCTTGCCGATAAAAACCAGGTCCCTGGTGATCTTTTCGTCGTTATGGCTGGGAGCCGGGTCGCCCGAAGGATGATTGTGAACGAATATTATCTGATGCGCATTATGCTTGATGGCTCTTTCCTGCACTTCTCTCGGATAGATGTGAATCTCGTTTAAAGTCCCTTCGAAGAGTATTTCGGTGTCTATTATCTGGCTTTGATTGTTGAGATATACAATTCTGAAAACCTCTTTCTTTAAATCACGCATGGAATAATACAGGTAATCAAATATTTCCTGCGACGACGCACAGAAGGGCTTTTCAATGATTTCCTCCTTTAGAAATCTGGAGGGGATATCCTGCATCATTTTTATGGAGATAATACACCGTTCGGTCATCCCGGGAATTGTTCTTAGTTCTTCTACAGGAGCTTTAATAAACTCACGCAGGGTTTTATATCGCGCCATAATCTCGGCAGTCATGATGCGGCATTCATGCTTGCTGACGCTGCGGCAGACAATCAATTCGATTATTTGTTTGTTGGTCAGTTCATTTAAGCCGTGCCTGACAAAACGCTCTTCAAGCCCGGTCAGATTATCGTTTTTTCCCATGTTTTTAATTTATTACCCGGAACGTAATTTCCCGGTTAGTAATTCAATAAATTATTTACTGTATCCTATATGATACACACAATCAACGATACATTTTACCATACTTTTTATAACCTGTGTATACACTTCTGGACTATTTTACCATTTGTTCGTAATCCATATTTTTAAACGGCTATTTTGCGCGCAAAAAGGCTGTCCCGGATTTTTAATATTTTTATAAAGATAGACAGTGTTCACGGCACTATAATATAATCGTTCCGGGCATAGATATTATGAACGACAGGCAAAAATTTTTAAGGGAAGAATATACGGCGCGCATTAACCGCGTGATCGATTACATCGAGCAAAAAATCGACCGCGAACTATCCCTGAAAGAACTCTCCGAAGTCGCCGGTTTTTCCGCTTTCCATTTTCACCGTATATTCGCGGCGCTGGTAGGGGAAACCCTTAACAGCTTCATCCAGCGCATCCGCATCGAGAAAGCGGCTTCGATGCTGGTGCAGAATCCAAAGAAAACCATCACCGAAATTGCGCTTGACTGCGGTTTTTCCGGCGCCTCGACATTTGCCAGGGCATTTAAAGAATACTACGGTATCAGCGCCAGCCAGTGGCGTGCAGACGGATACGCCCGAAACAGCAATAATCGCAAAACGGATAGCAATAACTGCAAAACAGATAGCAACCCGTGTAAAGATTTCACCCTCTCCCCGGGCTACAATACAACTACAAATAAACAAATATGGAGGGTAGAAATGAAAAGCGGACAGAAACTGAAAACGGAAATCGAGGTAAAAGACATCCCGGAGATGCATGTCGCCTACGTGCGGCATATCGGGCCGTATGCCAAAAATGAAAAACTGTTCGAGGGACTAATGAATAAATTATGCGCCTGGGCCGGTCCGCGCGGTCTTCTCGAACGCCCCGACGCCAGAATACTGGCGGTTTACCACGACAATCCCGACATTACCGATGAGAAGAACCTTAGAACGGATATGTGCATAACAATTCCGCCGGATACCAAAGTAGACGGCGAAATCGGCAAATCGGTCATACCTGCCGGAAAATACGCGGTAGCACATTTCGAGCTGGACTCAGACCAATACGGAGATGCCTGGAGCACCATATACGGCGGCTGGCTGCCAGAAAGCGGCTATCAGCCAGATGACCGCCCAAGCTTCGAACTCTATTTAAAGAGCCCCGAAAGCCACCCCGAGCATAAATGCGTCGTGGATATCTACGTAGCCATAAAACCTTTTTAAATCCTGATATGATATAAATTAGACACGGAAAAGGGATGGGGTCCGTTCCCGTCCCTTTTTCCCCTGCAAACAAGATTATAATTGACAAGTTTCATGCCGGTTAATATATTTATATAATGCAAAAGTCCGTCGTGTCTGTATTGCTTACCTGCGGCGGAGCGGAACGTTTCCACATTGCATCCGATACGAAATATAAAGCCTTGTTGTCTCTTAATGGACGTCCCGTTGTCGATTATGTGGCGGAAGCGCTCTGCAACTCAGAGACCGAAAAGGTATTCGTAGTTCAATGCCGGGACGAAGGACTTGAGAAAATCATGAACCACGGTGAAAAAATTTCCTGTATTTTTTGTGATGAAAGCAATCCTTCGCTGGCTGACAGCCTGCATTGTGCAATCAGGGGATTAATGGATTACTACGGAGAGAACGATCTGCACGATAAATATATCATGTTCGTGCCGTGCGATATTCCATCGGTAAAATCCAGTGACTTCAACGTATTGATTGAACAGGTGACTGATAATGAAATCGATTTTTATACCACCTTTATCGAAAGAGAGGCCCTGCGCCATTTTTTACCGAAACGAAGTTTCCGTTCCTTATATTTCCGTGATATCGGAGGATATTTCAGCCAGCAAGGTATCAATATTGTAAGCGGCAGGCTTTTCAGCTTCGACGGCGAAAAAGACAATTGTAAAAACATAGCGGTATACGGACAAGATAAACAGAAGCTTTCCGGTCTGTCTGAGATAATAAACGACTTCAGGAGCAGCCGACATACTATATTCAGCCTCCTGGTTTTCATAAGCGGATTTTTAATAAAAAGACTGCTTCGCAAAGGAGGCATCGGTTTAACTTTCAAACTTGCTTCAGGTTGGTTGTCGCACAGATTGACGCAGTATGTAATACAACAGGCGTTATACCGATCCCTGAATATCAAAGTCGGACTGATAAGGTCTAAATCCGTGGCTTTCTCGGCGGATATCGACAAACCGGCCGATTTCGGAGATGTTGAAAGGCTGATGCAGCAGGCCAATCCCTCTTCGGTTTCTGCTTGACTTTAAATCGGCGAAACCAATAAAAAAGGGGCTTTATTTCTTGGATAAGAAGCCCCCATTTTTTATTTTCTGGTGGAGACGGGGGAGAATCGAACTCCCCGTCCAATAAAGGCTGCATGGAATATCCTACAAGTTTAGTCGGCATTTTAATCTCGCCGGATTGACCTCTGCCAACTCAGTTCAATCAAGCCAGCCGATAAATCTTTCATTATCCGTATCGGTATTCGGATAACGGCACCCCGACATTTCGTCACCCAATCCCTACCCGCCGGGGTGGGGTAAGGTTGGATGCGCTAGCTGTTTTTAGCCGGCGAGAACCATTTCAGGTTCGCTAATTATTTTTTGCCGCCTTTTTTATGAGGGCTGCGACAACCTCAACCTGCAATCCCATTACATACCCGTACTGTCGAAACCTTGCGTCCCCATATTCGATTGTTAAAATGCTTACCTGTTACGGCTTTTAATAGTCCTGTCCATTTCTCTCTCGGCGTCACGCTGAAGTATGGCATCCCGCTTATCATACTGCTTTTTGCCCTTAGCCAGCGCAATTTCCACTTTAGCCACATGCCCTTTAAGATACAGGCTGAGCGGCACCAGCGTTGAGCCTTTTTCACTTGTCTTGCTTATCAGATTCAAGACTTCTTTCTTATGTAATAAAAGCTTCCTGGTGCGAGTCGGCTCATGGCTCATATAACTTCCGGCTTCATAGCGGGCGATATGGGCGTTTATAAGCCAGATTTCACCGCTTTCCGGTTTAACGAAAGCCTGACCGAGGTTCACCCTGCCCGCCCGTATCGACTTGATCTCTGTACCGGTCAACACGATACCGGCCTCGAATTTATCAAGAATATGGTAATCGTGATAAGCCTTGCGATTGTTAGCTATGGTTTTTATTGTCATCTCTAATTATACCATGTAATAAGACCGGGCGTGAATCAGAATAAAACGTAAAATGCGTTTGTGTTTTATATAATGAGGAATTATAATTATCTCAAACCACCGCGTCAATTTTCCATATATTTTTTCAGGCGCAACTTCGATTATATAAAAATCGTTATTGTTAAAATTTTTTACCGGGAGGATTGAATTGTCCGAAAAAGAAAAATTACAGCAGGTTGATCCGGCAAAGACTCAGCAAAGCGAAGAAGAACTGGATGCGCTGCTGGCAAATTTTAATGAATCCTGCGGCGAGGGA
>CAZGVH010000017.1:0-13272 GCA_964528955.1 uncultured Dehalococcoidales bacterium
GGCCTATGAAAATACCCTGATTAAGGAGAAAAAAGCAATTGGGTAAATCAGAAAACGAACTGACGTGGAAAGAACTCGAAGTCGGTGGAATTGTCACCGAACCGGGAAATGCCAGTCAATACAAAACCGGTGACTGGCGTTCACAGAGACCTACATACGATTTCAGTAAATGTATAAAATGCGGAATGTGCCAGATATTCTGTCCCGAGGGCTGTATTAATATGAACGAAGAGGGTTATTTCGTAGCGGACCTCTTTTATTGCAAGGGATGCGGTATTTGCGCTCATGAGTGTCCCACATTTGTAATAACTATGAAGGAGGAGGAATAATGTCAAAAAGGGTAGGTATTGAAGTATCTATTGCCCTCGCCGATGTCGTGGGAATGACCAACACTGATGTTGTCGCTGCTTATCCTATTACTCCTCAAACTCATATTGTCGAGCATTTAGCCGAACTGGTTGCCGAAGGTGAACTGGATGCGGAATATATTCCTGTTGAGTCCGAACATTCGGCAATGAGCGCCTGTATGGGTTCTGCCGCTGCCGGAGCCAGGACGTTTACCGCTACGGCCGGTCAGGGACTGGAATTGATGCACGAATGTTTGTATGTCGCTTCGGCTATGAGATTGCCGATAGTAATGGCAGTTGCCAATAGAGCCTTATCCGCTCCGATTAGTGTATGGGGCGACCACTCGGATGTAATGGCCTGCCGGGATACCGGCTGGATCCAGATTTTTACTGAGAACGGACAGGAAGTAGTAGACACTGCGCTTTGTGCGTTCCGTATTGCTGAAGATAAAAATGTATTACTCCCTACTATGGTACATCTCGACGGTTTTCATCTGTCACATGTTATCGAACCGATCATGATGCCGGATCAAATCCAGGTCGATGAATTCCTGCCGCCTAACAAATATCCGTTCTTTTTAGACCCCGCCCGTCCCGTTGCCATGGGGGATTTTGCCCCTCCCGCTATTTATACGGAAATGAAATGGGCGCAGGAAGTAAATCTGCAAAAATCGAAAGAGACCATATTAAAAACCTGGAAGGAATTCACTGCTGTTTTCGGCAGGGAATATAAACCGGTTGAGAGCTACCGCTGCGAAGACGCAAAAATACTGTTGCTTACTATGGGTAGTTATAGTGAAACGGCAATGACTACCATTGATAGAATGAGGGAAAACGGAGATTGCGAAAATATCGGTTTACTGAGACTTCGCCTGTGGCGCCCGTTCCCGGCAGAAGAACTGAGAGAGGCCGTAAAAAATGCCGATATATTGATTATACTGGATAGAGCTTTATCTTTCGGTTCAGCCGGCGGTCCGGTTGGTATGGAAATAAAATCCGCTTTATACAATGTTTCTAAAAAGCCGAAGATTGTAAACTTTGTCGGTGGTTTGGGTGGTCGAGACATAACCGTTGCCGGTTTCGAAGAAATAATTAAAAAGGGTATCGATATTGCCCGCAACGGTATTGAAAATGAATTTGAAATATACGGGGTGAGGGAATAATGGAAAATTATACGGTTTACGTCCCCAAGATTATTACCAAGAAAGAAAATTTTGCTCCGGGTCATCGTGCCTGCATCGGCTGTGGCGAAGCGCTGGCTGTCAGACTGGCATTTAAAGCCATCGGGCAAAATGTGATCGTGGTAAATGCCACCGGTTGTGTTGAAATATTTACATCGCAATTACCCTACACTTCATGGCGTTTGCCCTGGATTCATACGCTTTTTGAGAATACTGCTGCAGTGGCTTCCGGTATCGAATCTGCCCGCAAAGCCATGGTTCGCAAAGGTGTTATTCAGGATACGAAAACCAAGATTGTCGCCATTGGCGGCGATGGAGGTACCATCGATATCGGTTTACAGGCTTTATCAGGCGCGATGGAGAGAGGTCACGATTTCCTTTATATCTGTTTCGATAATGAAGCTTATATGAATACCGGTATACAGAGGTCGTCCGCAACACCGTTCGGCGCTTCTACGACGACTTCTCCGGCAGGTAAAGCCAGTATCGGGCAATTTGCATGGAAGAAGGATATGCCTGCTATTGCTGCCGCTCATAATATTCCTTATGTGGCTACGGCAAACCCCAGCTATCCGTTCGACCTGATGGAGAAAGTTAAAAAAGGTTTGGAAGTAAAAGGACCTGCATATATCCAGGTATTATCGGCCTGTCCTACTGGTTGGGGTTGTGCCGGAGAGCTTTCAGTAAAAATAGGAAGACTGGCTGCCAAGACAGGTATTTTCCCATTATATGAAGTAGAAAACGGTAAGTACAAGATTACCGTGGATTTCCCGAAACTGTTACCCATTACCGAATATACAAGTTTACAGAAAAGGTTCCGTCATCTGAAACCAGAGATGCTGGATCAGATCCAGGAAAAAGTTACCGAAAAATACGAAGAACTCAAAGAAAAAGCCGGACTGAGCGGCTGTTGCTGTCAGACAGGTGCGGAGGGATAGTATGAAAGAGATGATTAATAATACTAAAGACAGATGCACACTTTGTAAGAAATGTGTGGGTATATGCCGCAAAACAGTCGGGCGTGAAGCAATCAGCTATGTTGAATCCAGCAACGGAGCAGCGTCGATCGTCTTCGATTTCGATAAATGCATCGTATGCGGTTCCTGTTCGTATATTTGTGCCGATAATGCTATTATAATTGAAGATATCGGTGATACCAGGGTTATGATAACACCCAGCGGCAGGAAGGAATTCAAGCTAAAGAAGTGCGCGAAATGCGGTTATTACTGGATTCCCGAACAGCAGGCTGGATTTATGGCGGAGAAAGCGAATTTGCCGTTGAGTTCATTTGATTTATGTCCCGACTGCAGATAGCATAGAGTGATCAGTTGATTTCTGACCATTTGGGTTATCCTTAATAAGCTAAAATACCGGGGTGTAGCGCAGTTGGTAGCGCGCAGCGTTTGGGACGCTGAGGCCGGAGGTTCGAGACCTCTCACCCCGATTTTAGTAGGATTATCGGTCTTATCAGCAATCTTTTGATGATAAGTACGTAATATAAATATCTCTTAAAAACAAAAAGCTGCTGATTAATTATAATGTCAGCAGCTTTAACTTTATCACTGAATCGACTAAATTCTATCCGAATTTTTCCAGAAATTCCTGGAAATGAGCGCGCAATGCCTTATACTCGTTGATAATTTTCTGGCCTTCGGCAGTTAGAATGGCCTGTCCGCCACCGGCGCCGCCCAGCATTTTGATTACAAGCGGTTTGGGGGCTAGTCTGTTCATGTCTTCGACTTCGAGCCAGGCGTTTCGATAACCCATTCCCATCTCACGGGCAGCAGCGGCGATGGAACCAAGCTGGTCGATTTTTTCCAAAAGTTCTACCCTGCCCCACCCCATATAGACCTGGCCGTCTTTTTCAACCCATACTTTACCCTTGGCTTTATAAGTTGAAACAAAAGTTGAATCGCTTTTTAAAGGTACTTCGATAATATCTTTATCTTTATTGATTTTTTTTCTCATAATTAATTTCTCTATCCAATATTGTAGCCTGCAAAATAGATTATTGCAACTGTTTTAGTATAAAATGTTAAACAATATTAATATTTCCAATTCAATGACCAGGTGTTATAATTACGTCGAACGGTTTACGCCTATTGATTCGTTATTATAATCAGAAAATAGGAGAAGTAAATGAAGTGTTCTTCTTGCGGAAAAGATATCGACAAAACCCGCTTTCCATCGGATATTACATTTTGCCCGTATTGCGGTGATGAATTGCATGATGAACATGAGGAAAACGCTATGCAGTTTTGCCCCTATTGCGGTGAAAAACTGATAATACAGGCTAGTTTTTGTCCGCACTGCGGTAAGAAGTTACTGCCAGGAGGCAGGAGTACAGCATCTAAAAGAATAGAAGCAAAGACTTTTATTGAGCAAGCTGCAAAACCGATTGTTGACAGTATAAAGGATAATCTGGGCCCCGAAAGAAAAATGAAAAAATTATATAAGCAATGGGTAGCATATTCAAATTTGCCGCCGGAACAAATCCCGTCTATTGATAAAGATATCGAAGAAAGAAACAGGCCTAAAGAGAAAGAAATATCCGGGAACGATTATCGGGATTACATCCAGTAATAATGCTTTAAAATATGGCATTTGTTATTCCTGCTGATTATCAGTCTTTTCAACGCAGCCGCGAAACGAGTTATTTCAAAGTTAAAAAGTAATTATCGCCGGAGTGGATATTTGTAGAGTTTCATTTGATAAACCTACAGACTCAGTTATATATTAAAGCCCGATATTTAATCGGGCTTTTTCTATGAAGACGACTTCAATTTTAAGATATATCCGAAGGGAACCCGCTTGAACGATAACAGTTCATATTTTTATCTACCAGAAGGGCTTCAGTCCCCGGCAGGCTCTCTATAAGCGAAAGGGCGTCATTTTTACCCATAATAATGCATGCTGTCGATAAAGCATCGGCGCATGTCGTATCTTTGGCGATTACGGTTGCGCTGCATAATTCGGTCGGCGATACCCCTGTTCTGGGGTCTATGATGAAGTTATACAGGTAGTCATCTGTAAAGTATGCTTCGTAATCACCGGATGTGGAAATTGCCCAGTTGCCGGAATCGATTACGGCAAGATAATTGGAATCATCCCTCGGATTAGCAACGCCTATTTTCCAGAGTTCTCCATCATTCTTGGCTCCATGAGGATAGATTTCTCCGCCGCCGTTAATAAGAACGTTATCGATATTTCCCTGTCCGAGTATGGTGGCAGCTTTATCGACAATGTATCCGACCGCAATGCTATCCAGCGTGATCAGAGTTCCCGTTTTCGAAAGCGTAATATCATTGCCGTTGATATTTATATTTTTATAGCCTATTAGAGATTTGACTTCGGAAATTGAATCGTTTGAGGGAGGAGTGTTATTGGCGTTAAAACTATCCTGGTTAAGTTCAAGCAGAGGCAGGGCGGTAATATCGAAAAGTCCGCCTGTTAACTCCGAATATTGTATAGAAGATTTCATTATAGAAACCAGGTCGTTAGATGCTCCATAAATCTGTCCTGATTTGTTAAGACTGTAAAGTTCGCTGTTGCTATCGAAGCGGCTGAATACTCCCGAGAGGCGGTTTATTTCGTCAAAGGTTGTTTTTACCATGTTGCGTGCATTCTTTTGATCGGTATCGACAGCTTTTATCGTAACGAATGTTCCCAGTAAAACCTGTGATTCCTCGTATATTTTCAATTCCGGTGCCGCAAGCAGCCTGTTAATGCCGATTGCTCCCAAAGCCAGTGCTCCAGTGCCGGCAGCGGTAAACTTGATAAAATCACGGCGTGATAACTTTATATTCATTTATATACTCTCCCTGTCTAAAACAAGAGGTAGCAAAATGCTACACCCATATTTAAGCTATTATAGCGATATGATGAAATTTCATCAAGAAAAAATGAGTAATAGCGGTTTAAATTAAACTTTGCCCTTTGCCTGAAGTACTTGTATAATAAATCACAAATCGGAGACAGGATATAGAAATGGGATATCAGGAACATAAACATCATGTACCGGCCAATTTTAAATGTGCCGTAATTATCATTTCTGGCTCTCGAACGGAACAAACGGATGAGTCAGGTAAATATATTATTTCCCGCTTGAAAGAATGCGGTAATGCTGTTACGACATATTCGATTATTGATAACGATGCCGAAGCAATACTTGGTACCGTCGAAAATATATTCGGAGACGGTGTTACCCAGGCGATAATTACCAGTGGCGGAACAGGCGCCAGTCACAAGGATATCACTATCGAAACCCTGTCCCCCCTGCTTGATAAAAAGATGGACGGTTTCGGAGAACTTTTCAGGAGCCTGACCTATCAGGAAATAGGAACCGGTTGTATATTGAGCAGAGCAATGGCAGGAATAGTTAAGGGAAAGGTTATAATATCTCTTCCGGGTTCTCTGGAGGCAGTTAAAATGGCTATGGAAAAAATTATTATTCCCGAATTAGCTCATCTTGTAAGAGAGGCCTCCAGATGAACATCTTCGAATGTCCCCCCTATTACAATGAAGCAGACAGTTATGTTTTTACAGCTATAAAACCCATCCTGCGGACCGAATACGTTAGTCTTGATGACAGTCTTCACAGGGTATTGGCGGAGGATGTCATAGCAATGAAAAGCATTCCTCCTTTTAATCGCGCTTTAATGGACGGTTACGCCGTTAAGGCCAAAGATACGGTCGGAGCTTCGCCGGATTCGCCGAAGATATTCGAGATAATCGATTATTTATATGCCGGCGGCGTATCTAAAAAGTACGTTTCCACCAATGAATGTATACATATAACCACTGGAGCTAAAATTCCCGATGGTGCGGACGCCATTGTCATGACCGAAGACACCGGTAACGAAAATGGCAGGTTATGTATTTATAAATCCGTTAACTATGAAGAAAATATAGAGGCAGAGGGGCAGGATATAAAAAAGGGGCGGGTACTTTTAAAACAGGGAACATTACTGAATCCGTCCAGGATAGGACTAATTGCCGGCCAGGGAAACTCCAGAGTCAGGGTTTATGAAAAACCCAGAATAGCCGTCGTTTCAAACGGCGAAGAACTTACCGGTATCGACGATATTCTAAAAGACGGACAGATATACGATGTAAATTCATTCACTATTAGCGCTTTAGTTGAAGAAAACGGTTGTTTGCCGATGGAGTTTGGAATAGTCGGCGATAATCCCCAGAAAATTAAATCTGTAATCGATGAAGCCCTGAAAGTAGCCGATTTTGTATTTATTTCCGGAGGTTCTTCTAAAGGCGACAAGGATTTTCTATACGAAATACTGCAAAAATTCGGCAGAGTCCCCTCTTTTAAAACCAAATCAGGGAACGGGAAATCCGGCATATTTGTAATAACCGAGGGGAAACCGATTCTGGGAACACCCGGATTCCCTGTCTCCTGCCTGATAAATGCATATGTACTGCTTATCCCCGCCTTGAGAAAAATGGCGCAGCTGCCCTGTCAGGGTAATATAACCGTTTCGTTAAAAATCAGTGAAACGGTTAATATTGCTAAAAACGCTACAGGCCGCTTTTTACCTGTGAAAATCGAGGGCGAAAAGGCTTTTCCTGTTATAAACGATAATAAGGGATTAATCGATATCGCCAGGGCCGACGGTTATATTATTTTAGACGAAGAAACCGCAGCTTTGGAAGAAGGCACTGCGATTTCGGTAAACCTGTTTTAATTTATGTAAACTACCTATTCCCTGATATATGTACCGCTTTTTCCGCCGCTCTTTTTCTGCAGGCAGATGTTTTCTATAGACATCCCGCGATCGATGGCCTTACACATATCATAGATGGTTAGAGCGCTGACTGCGGCGGCCGTCATGGCTTCCATTTCCACCCCGGTTTTCCCGGTGCTTTTCGCCATTGCGGTTATTTTTATATAGTCACTGCCGACAAATTCAAAATCGACGCTGACTTCACTTACAAGTATGGTATGGCATAAGGGGATTAAATCGGGAGTCTTTTTTGCTCCCATTATACCGGCAATTCTGGCAGCCGCCAAAACGTCTCCCTTTTTCATCTGGTTTTGTTTAATTTTAGTCAGCGTTTCGGGTTTCATTTTTACGCCGCCGGTTACAACAGCTTCGCGGACAGTATCGTCTTTGGGGGAAACATCTACCATTTTGGCTTCCCCTTTGTCGTTTATATGAGTCAGTTCTTCAGTCATAATTATTCTCCGGTAAATATCGTTATCCGCCTATTTGCCACATCTGGCGCTTGTTCAACTCCAGTTCATCGGATTCCGGGTGCTTTTCGCCTTTTAGGGAGACCGCTTTTATAATAATCTGTTCCAGTTCCTCAATGCTGGCTCCCGCCCTAAGCGGTCCCTTGATATCGATCTCATCATCACGCATCAGGCAGGGCATCAATCTCCCGTCTGCCGTCAATCTGAAACGGTTGCATTCGGAGCAGAAGTTGTGTGTCATGGCACCGATAAAGCCGACCGTGCCTTTGGCATTATCGAATTTGTAGTATTTTGCCGGGCCGTTTCCCGACGCTACGCCGCAGGGTTCCAGCGGGCCGAGAGCAGTAACAATCCTGTTTTTAATTTCATCTACACCAATCATTTTTTTCTTGTCTTCTGCGGAATCGGCGAACGGCATATACTCGATGTAACGTACATTCCATCCGCTGGTGATGCTCTTTTTGGCAAAATCGACTATCTCATCGTCATTGATACCGTTGATGGGCACCATATTTATCTTTACGGGGTCGAGACCCGCCTCAATTGCCGCTTCAATGCCTCCCAGGACATCTTCAAGGTTTCCGCCGCCGGTAATATATTTGAACTTATCGGGATTAAAACTGTCGAGGCTGATATTGACCCTGTTTAGTCCGGCTTCCACCAATTCATCGAGGTATTTTTTCAGAAATACCCCGTTTGTCGTCAATGAAATATCGTTAATACCTTCGATAAGGTATAAAAGTTCGATCAATGCTGCGACATCGGGTCTGACCAGCGGTTCTCCTCCTGTAATGCGGAGATTCTTAACTCCCAGCCTGGCTGCTGCTTTTACAATTTTTTGTATTTCTTTATACCTTAATATATCATCGTGGGTCAGGTGAGGTGCAAGATGGGAATTGCAGTAAATGCATCTCATATTACAGCGATCGGTTATAGATATGCGCATATAATTGATGTTGCGATGATAGGTATCAACAAGATTAGTCATTCTGCCTCCGGATTATTCTGAAATTGTTTTTTAACGGGTTGTCAGGATGATACTTAAACAAATACCTCCCGCAGGAGGTATAATAAATCGCCATAAAATATTATCCCCCCTTTCCAAACACGGGCGGTATAAAAGTTTCCTCCTATACCTTAACCGGTTGTAAACCATAGGCCTAAAGCCCTTAGGTAATAACAACTCGGAGGGTTTATCAAATCGTATGTTTTTAAGATTACAGTTTCCTCTGTTTAATATACTATGATAAATTAAACATGTCAACAATATACTGGAACGAATATACCCGCCTGTAATAATATTATGTAATATCAAACCTGTTTTGTGTCTATAAACGGCGTTCCAGTTATAAAGATAATTTTTGTTTGTGAAACATTTATCTTTTTGTATTTTTTGCTGCGATTTCTATTCTTTCGCTGTAAACATCCATCTCATTCACCGGAATTGATCAAATTTATACTATTTCCCTGAGATTCTGTTTATACTCGTTTAAGTAGTCACTGTATTGATTATCGATCTGGGAGACAACTTTCTTCCATTCCTCCTGGAACTGCGGTAAATTCTCTACATTTATATCGATATTGTTTTTTGTTCCCGTTTGTTGCGCGAGAGCCTGCTGTACTTTATTTTTAAAATCATTTTTTAAAAGTTCGTATGATTGTTCTCTCTGCTGTTTGCCATGCGTATTATAATGGTCGAATATATAATTGATTTTATTATAGACTTCTTTAACGGCGTTTTTATCGTTTTTTATCGAAAGCAAATTCTGCATAGATTTTTCATTGGTGTTTTTAAGAATATCGTTTTTAGGTATATTAATATTGCTGATAAACACCTTCCCCGCCCCTTTTGAAACGAACCCGCGTGCTTTTTTATCATACTTTTCTATTTCAGGTTTAATCTCTTTGCCTTCGCTTAAACAGGCGGCTGCCAGTTTTTCGCCCTCCGGCAGGTATTTCCATTTAAGCTGGTCTTCTTCGGACGCTTCTCCTATTGCAGCAATTTTTTCCATTGCAATCTCGCGAAAACTCTTGATATCAGCCATCTATATGCCCCTTAAGAAAATATTCAGCCTGTATTATATTAATATTATATAATAAATACGCGTGCAATCATAAAGCCGTGAACAGGATGTTTCAATTATAACGGGGTTGGTGTTATAATCTACGCTATATCAAAGGAGAAAACAATGTATTTCAAGAACGCTCTGGAAGCTTTAGGCCATACGCCGCTGGTAGAACTGCCCGGTATGGTAAAAAATAAAAAAGTTCATATTCTTGCCAAACTCGAAGGGCAGAATCTCGGCGGCAGCGCCAGCACCAAAGACCGTGTAGCCAAGTATATGATAGATATCGCGGTAAAAAACGGACAGCTTAACAGGGATAAAACCATAATCGAAGCTACCAGCGGCAATACCGGGATATCGCTGGCCTGGCTCGGCAAGAAGATGGGGTATAACGTTACCATAGTAATGCCTGAAAATATGAGCAAGGAAAGACAGCAGCTTATCAGGGTTTTCGGAGCGGAACTTATTCTTACCAAAGCGGAAAACGGGGTACTCGGTTCGATGAATCTGGTAAAGGAAATGGTATCTAAAAGCGATAAATACTACATGCCGGACCAATTCGCCAATCCAGCTAATCCGTTAGCCCATTATGAAACCACCGGGGTAGAAATACTAAACGACTTTCCTTATGATAAGATTGACTATCTGATCGCCGGTATAGGTACCGGAGGGACAATTGTCGGGGTTACCAAAAGGTTAAAAGAAAAATTCCCTCAAATGAGAACCATCGGCGTGGAGCCTCCACCCGGTGACTGCATTCAGGGATTAAGGTGCCTCGAGACGTTTATTCCGCCTGTTCTGGATTTAAGTCTTGTTACCAAGAGGGTTTATGTAACCAGCGTGCAAGCCAACAATGCCGCAAAAAGCCTTCTTGTTAATGAAGGGATTTTCTGCGGGCAGTCTTCCGGAGCTTTGATTCACCAGGCAGTTCAGATTGCAGATGAAATCGACGAGGGCAACATCATAGCTGTACTTCCCGACGGCGGATGGAAATACCTGAGCCTGGATTTCTGGACGCGGCAGAGCTAGTTTTTATCTGTGTTTTATCAGCCAGTATTCCATACTGTCTGCCAGCGCTAACCAGCTGGCTTCGATGATATTTGCCGAACTTCCTACCGTTTTCCAATGGTCGGTTCCATCAGTCGATTCTATAAGTACGCGCACCTGTGATTCGGTACTTTTCGAATCCAGAATGCGAACTTTATAATCCACCAGCTGTATGCAGGAAAGCTGCGGGAAGAATTGTATCAAGGCTTTTCTTAAGGCGCTGTCCATGGCGTTGACCGGCCCGTTTCCTTCCGAGGCCGTATGCATTATTTGTCCGTCGACTTTAACCTTTACCATTGCCTCGGATAATGCTTCGTCGTGGTTATGAGTCGTGGGAGAACGCCGCCTGCTTTCTATAATCACCATGAAATCGACCAGTTCGAAGGGGGCTTGATAATTGGACTGAGCCCTGTGAACCAGCAAATCGAAAGAGGCTTCCGCATTTTCATATTGGAAACCACGGCTTTCAAGCTCTTTTACCTTTTCAAGCAACTGCTGGGCTTCCTTTCCCTTGGGAGGAAGCGGAACGCCTATTTCAGCGGCGCGGTGGACAATATTAGACCTGCCGGAGAGTTCTGAAATCAGCATACGCGATTTATTCCCTACCAGTGCCGGGTCTATATGCTGGTAACTGCCGGACCACTTGCTTAACCCTGAAACATGCAAACCGGCTTTATGGCTGAAAGCGCTGCTTCCGACATACGGCAGCGAGGAGTTGGGATTCAGGTTGGCTGCTTCATTGATATAACTGGCTATCTCGGATAGCTTTGCCAGGTTTTCATCGCTTATACAGTCAATACCCATTTTCAATTTAAGATTGGGTATGATCGAACAAAGGTTGGCATTGCCGCAGCGTTCGCCGTAACCGTTTATGGTTCCCTGCACCTGTGTAGCCCCCGCTCTAACTGAGGCGAGCGTCACCGCAACTGCCAGTTCACTGTCGTTATGGGCATGGATGCCTATGGGAATGGAAGTTACTTCGCGTATTTTCATTACTGCTTCATATGCCTCGTCCGGCAAGGTGCCGCCGTTGGTATCGCATAGCACCAGGCAAGCTGCACCGGCTTTTTCGGAGGCAACCAGCACATCCAAGGCATATTTTTGGTTATCTTTAAACCCGTCGAAGAAATGCTCGGCATCGATAAAAACGGATATCCCCTTACTATTTAAGTACTTAATGGAATCCGTTATCATGTTGATATTTTCTTCCAGCGTGGTTTCCAGTACCTGGGTTACCTGTCTGGCGGAGCATTTGGAAACCAGTGTAACGACGCTGGTTTTAGCATTAACCAGCGCCGCTAATATCGGGTCATCCCCCGCTTTTCCGTTTGCCCTCCTGGTGCTTCCGAAAGCAACCAGCGTGGCATTTTTCAATTTCAAATCGCAGGCTTTTTCAAAAAATTCGATATCCTTGGGATTGGAGCCGGGCCATCCGCCTTCTATGAAGTGGACGCCGAGGTCATCCAGTTTACAGGCAATATTCAGCTTATCGACAACAGAAAAGGAAATCCCTTCCTTTTGCGCTCCATCCCTGAGTGTTGTGTCGTAAAGCTGTATAGACATTTTACTCCCTATATCCTTTCGGCGACCAAATCGCCCATTTGGCTGGTAGATACTTTAGTAGAGCCTTCTCCCATTATATCATAAGTAGCGTAATTATCTGCCAGTACTTTGTTTATGGCTTCTTCGACTGCCGCAGCTTCTGTTGAAAGCCCCAGAGAGTAGTTCAGCATCATTCCCATGCTTAATATGGTGGCGATGGGATTGGCATCGTTCAAACCCTTATGCCTGGGTGCGCTGCCATGACTGGGTTCGTACATACCGAGCGTCCTGTTGCCGGATATGGGTACACCTGCCAGACTGGCGGATGCCAGCATTCCCAGTGAACCGCCGAGCATGGACGCTTCGTCGGTTAATATATCGCCGAAGGTATTCTCGGTAACCAGGACATCCAGATACCTGGGGTTCTGGATAATTCTCATGGCGCAGGCGTCGACAAGCATATGCTCCAGTTCGACGTCGGGATATTCTGTTGAAATCTCTACAGCTACCTGTCTCCATAACCTCGATGATTGCAACACATTGGCTTTGTCTACCGAAATCAGTTTCTTTTTACGGGTGCGGGCGATTTCAAAACCAACCCTGACGATGCGGGCGATTTCAGACTCCGAGTACAGCATCGAATCGATTCCCCACCTTTCGCCGTTTTCCGTCCATCTCTTTTTGGGTTGCCCGAAATACAAGCCGCCGGTCAGTTCGCGCACGAATACGAAATCCACACCGTCCAGAACTCCGGTTTTGAAGTTGGTATGCCCGACCACAGAAGGATATACATGCACAGGCCTCAGGTTGGCAAATAGGCCCAGTTCCTTGCGGATTGCCAGTAATCCATCCTCCGGGTGTATCGGGGCCTGCGGGTCGTC
>CAZGVH010000018.1:0-13087 GCA_964528955.1 uncultured Dehalococcoidales bacterium
GGCATTAAATAGAGGAGAAAAGAATGTACCAAACCGGCAGCCAATTCGAGAAAATACCCAACCCCGTAAAACGCACCGCTATTATCTGGTGGGTAATCTGTGCTGTATGCCTGATATCTATTTTTTCTCCGGTGTTAACTGAAATAGAGGAGGTTAATGCCGGCGATTGGGTTTTTGCGCTGATGTCTTTCGGCATCGTCTTTGGTATCACCTCTTTTATTGTTGCCATCATGTATACCAGGCGCGCTTCGCTGACAGCCAGTATGCTTCGAAAAGAAAATTTGCTGGCTTACTGGACATACTCCCCCGAACAATGGAGCTCCTATGCCGTTAAAGAACATGAAGAGAACAAGCGCAATAAACGCAACCTGTTTATTATGATCAGCGCAATTTCTGTATTAATCTGTGGCATTTTTGCTATAACTGTATCGGACATATGGTATATATTTCTTCTTACAGCGCTGGGAATTATCGTACTAATGGCATTGACTGCCTGGCTGTCCGTATGGACGCGGTACCGACAGAATCAAAAATACCCAGGTGATACCTATATTTGCGCCGACGGCGTTTATTTCAACAGGGAATTGCACGTCTGGCGCGGATTCGGAGCGTTGCTCGAAGATGTTGTTTATCAGAAAAATAAGACGGAACCGCTGGTGGTGATTTCATACTCAGTACCGAACCGCTATAACCGTCAGTACGTCAAAATGAGGATACCTGTACCCCGCGGCAGCGAAGACCAGGCGTTAAAGCTGGTTGAGATACTGCGCAAGCAGATATCGCAGAAACCGGGATAAAAAACCGCATTTAAGAAAAGCCTTTATGTTTCCCGACTGCAGAGGTAATTATCCGTTTCCCTGATTCTTTTTTCGACCGAATCTTCGATACAAAAGCGTACCGCTTCCCTGAATTCCTCCAGGGCTTCTTTTTCGGTCTGCCCTGCAGCGATGACTACCGGCGGCTGCCAGACTATATAGTAGCTGCAGCTTTCGGCATCGTATTCGGTAATTATTTCGTTGCAGGGAGTAATATTCATTACACTAGCCTCTTAAAACTTCTTTTTGGCGGCAACCGCTGCCAGAGGAGCTACGGCAATCCATAGGGTGAAGGTTATCAGCATGGAGGTTACATAGTTGACGTCTGCCGAGATAGCCATCCTTGACGCAATTACGTCCCATAACAGCATGACAAACAATGAACTTAAAAAGAAACCCGGTATAGCCGATAAAATCCTGAAGTATCCCATTATTACGCTCCTTTTCGATTTATTCCCTTATTACGGAATCTATTTCCCGGTAAGTTTCAACAAGAATATGGCGTATTTTCTCAGCCTTGTCGTCATCCAGATTGTAAAATTCGCGACCGATTAAACTCTCGAGTTCATGATATTCCTTCATAATCGTTGCCATTTTACCGAAGTTCTTGAAGCTCCACTTGTGCTTCATCTGGTTTCTAACGTCATCGGCAATATCGCTTCTATCCGCTAGAAATTTCAATCCTTCATCGGTAATGGAGTAAACCCTTTTCCCTTCCTGCTCAGAGGATTTGGCATATCCCATTTCCTCCAGCATCTGAAGAGTCGGATAAATAACGCCCGGGCTCGGTTTATAAAAACCATAGGATTTCGATTCCAGTTCAAGAATGATATCGTATCCGTGTCTCGGCTTATCCTTTATCAGGTCCAGGATTATATATTTAAGATTTCCTTTTTGAAAAGAGGTTTCACGCCGCGGACCGCGGGAAAACCTGTCTTCATTAAAACGATGACCTCTATACATTTAGACCTCCTTTTTCGTTTATTCGATATTACTAAATATTATCTAGATATATCTAGATAATATTATACATCAATCCAGTAAGATGTCAATACTTTCAAGGGGATTTTTTCGAAAAGGAAACATATCCAAACCGTAGACGGCATATTGAAAGATGTTCTGCCGTATCTATTAGTTGCTCCATGAAAAACAGAGCTTTTTATATGTTGCTACGGCAGATATCGACTAAAGAGTATTGATAAACCTGAAGGAGTAAACTAGAATCTTCTGTTGTTCTTGTTTCTCCAGTATCTATTGGCTTTAATATTACTATTATTGTTATTATAGTAACCGTTATTACTGTTATTATAGTTATTATAATATCTGTTATTGTTTCTATTACTATTACTCTTGAGACCCGTATAAATGGCGATAAGGATTATGGCAAAAACCACCGATACGGCTATTCCCAGCCACGAAGGCCACGTCCACCAGCCGAACCATTCGCCTGCCTGTCCGGCAAGAAAAGCGCCGAGGGCGCCGAGCAGGACGGTCATTATGATACCCAGATTCTGCCTCCCTGGCATGATGATTCTTGCCAGTATACCGACACCCAGACCGATAAGGAGATACCATAAAAAGCTCATATAATCCCCCCTTTAATCCAGAATACCGATATTATAACAGAAGCAATAACCGCAAATTAATAATTTTTAAGGCTTTTAAATAAATTTTTCACCATCTTATATCCGGGTTATAGAATACGGAATGTTTTCCTGCAAGGCGAATTTTACAAAAAAATAGTTGCCCGATATATAGCTAACGCTAAAACAGGTAATAGCGCATGTGTGTTATTCGAATTATTGTAAAGACTGCCGGACGCTATTCCAGTTGCAGCTCCACTGAAGACAGGTTCTGGGTAACATCTACCAGCGATTGGCCGAGCAGCTTGGCTACCGACATCGGCATGGAGAGTTCCCCTTCCCAGAAACTCTGGGTTTTCTTTTTGCCGCTTATTGAAATAGTAATATACTGTTCGTCGTCCTTTAAATCCTTGTACTTGTATTGCCCCCTGAATACCTTGATGCTTTGTACTCCTTCGATGGGGCCGCCGTATGTATGAATATTTGAAACGATAATGCCCAGCTGTGCCATAGATACCTCCCTGCCTGACTACGTTAGGATATTATACATCTTAAAATGATTCCTTTTAAATAGTAAAAAAATTCCCACCAATATCTGTAAAAACAGCATACGACGTATTATAATTTATACAGCAACTGAAAAAGAGGAGGACAAGCCGTGGAAGAATTCCTTTACGAAATAGAAGAGACCAAATACAATCCCAAGCAGAAAACCACCCTGGATTTTAAGGGAAACCTGCAAGATACAAAAAATAAAGCCGATGAGCTGGCGAGAAAAAACGTAGGAACAAGGTATGCCGTTTTTCGTGTCGGCAGCTATGTAGCCGAATTTCAGGCCTATTACAGAACTACTATAACCTGTCCGAAATGCGGTGAGGTTATTCCTATAGAATAGGTTTTTACAGCTTGTATATATTGCGTAATTATATTTTATAAATAAATCCAAGATTTATTTATTGCTGACAGGGGATGATTTTGTCCGTAGTGCCCGCATTCGAACCGGGGATTTGGAACGCCTGGTGGTTCATGATAGTCTTCCTGCTGCAATGGATGATAGTGGCGCTTTCTCCCGGAAACATTGCAAAGAGAACCGCTCATCCATCCGATATTAAACCGGAACGGAAAGGTAAAATGGCAGGGGCGATAACACAAATCTTCTGGATGGGCGCTATTTTATATTCCGTTTTTCTGCCGTTTAAAACGGGTACGGCATGGTTTTATACCGGATTGGGATTTTTTATCATCGGATTAATCATTCTTATAATGGCGACGATAAGCGTAAGCAGAACCGATGCGAATAAACCTTTTGCCGGGGGTGTTTACCGTATATCAAGGCATCCGATGTACCTTTCCATGATTCTTATTTACATCGGAGTCAGCGTTGCCTGTGCTTCATGGCTGTTTTTTATTATTACCGTAATTACATTTTTCCTGCAAAGATGGCAAATGATTCAGGAAGAAAAGTACTGCCTCGCTAAATTCGGGCAGTACTATCGCGAATATATGCAAAGAACGGCAAGGTGGATAGGCATCCCGAAAACCCTATAAATATAAACCTTCTCCGCAAATCCTCTCTTAATGTTGATACGAGGGACGGGAGAAGGTTTTTTATGACTGAATCAGCCTTTTATTTACTTTGCAGACGCCGGCGGTTTGATCAGAACAGGAACCGTCGAGTTCCGGATTACTTTTTCAGCCACACTGCCGAAAACCAGGCGGGAAATGCCCGACCTTCCGCGTGTGGACATGATAATAAGGTCTACATTATTCTTCTGGGAATACTTGATTATTTCCTCGGCAGGATTACCGGATAATACTTCGGTTTTGGCGGTTATGCCCTTTTTCTTAAGGTTTGCGACTATTTTATCGAGATAACCGGCAGCTTCATCCCGGTAAGCCTGGTCGAGTTCCACCGCAACTTTGGCGTCCAGCGTTCCGATAACATTCGGGTCCAGTGGCTCCCTGATCCTCATTAAAATAACCTCAAGAGCGTGGCAATCCATGGTCAGGTCAATAACATTTGTCAGTGCAGATTCCGACAACTCCGAACCATCCAGCGGTACCAGTATCTTTTTAAACATAGCCAACTCCTTACAGATTTCGATACTGGAATTTTACTCCAGAATCGGTTAAGTATCAATGGGAATTGAGCACAGCAGCGTTTTTCAGTTAAAGACTAAAGACCAGCCCCAGACCGTCGGCATACTCTTCGATTTCATCGATAACGGCTTGCGGAGGATACTCCATGACGATGTCAGAAGTTCCCACAGATGCCATTAAACCGGCAGACCAGAAAATATTTTCATTTTCGGGAAGTTTTGCCAAAACCGATTTGATCTCGCTCACGCCGACAACATGGATTTTTATCCATCCAACTTCGGAAATGATATCCTCTGCGGATATAATTTCTTCCAAAAATTTGTTGCGGTTGGTTCCGGTTATCAGGGTAAAGTGCCACTGCCCTGCTTCCTCCCATGAATATAACTCGTATCCTTTCATCGAAGAAGGCAATGTGTCAATATCGGCAAGCGATAAACCGTCAGTCAATTTACCGGATTGCGAAAGGGATTCTAAGATATCCTCATTATTTCTGGGATCATCCCCTCCATAAAACGAAGAAGAGGGATAACCTAATTCGAGCGTGATAATTTCAGGCAACTCATCTCCCAGGGGCATCCAAATAGTAACACCGTCGAAGGACTGAGATGATACAGGCGTCCAGAATGCACCCCAGTAAACCGGCCCCTTATCGACGCAAACCACAAAGGACTTGCCGCTGGTGGGTACTTCGAGTCCAGAAATACGCTGAAAAGCCGCAGAAGTCAATTTCAGCTCGTGAGTCTGCGAATTGTAATAGATAATGTCATCTTCTGAAATGACGGGCTTATCTGTAATTTCGACATGGCTTAAAGCTTCCATCTGTGAAGGAGGAATATTGTCCCGCGTCAGGTAAATAGTGAATCCTTCCGCTTTATCCGCAGCGCAACCACCGGTAAAAAACGAGGTAAATATTAAAGCAAGAAATAACGGAACGGTATATAAAGCATAGACCGGTCTTTTCATAAAAACCTCACTCAGGGAAAATTATCCCCGTCATCATATATAACGCAATACGGACTTAAACGTTAGTTAAAAAGAGGAATTATTTCTGTTTTTTCTCTTTAAAGCAATCCGCTATACTTTTTCCGAAATTTTCGGCCGCTTTTCCCACGTCTCTGAACTTTTCTTTGACGTCATCCTCTTTTAGCCTGTCTACCAGAGAGTCGGCTGAAACTGAAATACTTTCGGCAAACTCCTTTGCCTTCTTTTGCAGTTCGGGGTCATTGAAAATATCGCCGACAGCCTGCCCGAAGGTTTTGAACAGTTCGGTAAAATTCTCAACCGTTTCCGTCTTATGTTCCCGGTTTTCCTGTGTCATAATTCCCCCTCTTCCCGATAAAAAATCATTGACTTGTAATAATTTTCGCCGTCAAGCCTCATAATATTATGAATAATGCTCATTTTCAACCCTCTGAGAGTATTAAATTTAATAAATTGTTGTATAATCAAAGTATAGAGTTAACTTGATAGTGTAATAATTTAAAAAGCAAGCAAAAAGCAATAATGTTGTCACCAATTTTCAGTACTGCTAATTAATAGCAACCTGATGGGTGTAACAGGAGAACTAATATGAAAAGGTTTATTATTGCTGTCTTATCCATTCTATTGTTATTACCTATCTCCTGCAGCGATATCGAGTCTGAAACAGAAACAACTTCCGGGATATCTTCATCAACATATGACCTGTATATAGATACTTGCAGCGGATGTCACGGCACCAGCCGCCAGGGCGCTACCGGACCAGCGCTTATTCCGCAACGTCTCGAAGGGATGGAAATCGATTCTCTGGTTGATGTTGTAACCAACGGACGCAAAGCTACCGCTATGCCCGGTTTTAAAAATATTCTCACGGCACAGGAAATAAACGCGCTTGTCGAATATATGCTGTCTCCGGTAGAGGAATCCAAACTGGAATGGGGTATCGGGGATATAGAAAACAGTATCGAGATTCTGAAATCCGTTGATGAATTACCTTCACAACCGATATGGGGAGGCTCGGTAGCGGATTTAATGGTTGTTACGGAGCGAGATATCGGCAACCTGATGTTCATAGACAGCAATACGCATACAGTTATCAGTCATCTTGAAGCCGGATATGCCATTCATGCGCCTACTTTTACTCCGAAATCAGTCAGCGACCGCTGGTTATGGGCAATTGCGCGCAATGGCTGGCTTACTAAAATCGACCTCTACAGTCTTCAGATTGTCGGCAAGGTGCGCGTCGGACTGGATTCGAGGGGAACAGCAATTTCAACCGACGGCAGATATATAATTGCCGGTAATTTTTTACCGAATAACGCTGTCATTATCGATGCGCAAACTCTACAGCCGTTAAAAGTTATCGAGACCTACGGCGTCGATCCTGAGGGAATAGAAGTGGAATCACGGGTAGCTGCCGTGCTATCCACACCTATCGGACCTTATTTTGAAGTTACTTTAAAAGAAGCCGGTCAGGTATGGATAGTGGATTATTCGCAGCTGGATTTCCCTGTAATTAAGAAAATACTGAATGTTGGTAATATCCTGCATGACGGTTTTCTTACCCCTGACGGACGCTATTTCCAGATTGCCTCCCAGGAGGATGGGATAATGGCTATTATCGACCTGGAAACACTGGAAATCATCAAGAAAATACCTGCCGGCATTCAGCCGCATCCGGGGCCGGGAGCGAATTTTGAAAGTCTGGGACGCATTCTAGCAGCTACGCCCGCCCTGGGAGAAGGCCTGGTTACAATCTGGGATACTGCTACATGGGAGGTAGTAAAAACAATCGAAACCAGAGGTCCCGGTTTGTTTATTCGTTCTCACCCTGACAATCAATATGTATGGGTAGATGTCGCTTTCGGTGATTACTGGAATGATATCGTCGTTTTCGACAGGGACTCACTGGAAATAGTGGCTACCCTGGAACCGGGGGAACGTTCCGTACATCCAGAATTTACCCTTGACGGGAAATATGTATATGTTGCTTGCTGGAACGAAAATAAAGTAGTTATTTATGATGCAGTTACACTCGAAGTAGTATCCGAGCTTCCGGCAACCACCCCAACCGGAATATTCAGCGCCGGTATCCGCCAGGAGGAACCGGGAGCCTAATAATTTTTTATTTGTCCCTGTGTTACGTGATAGTATATGAACGATTTTAATCCGAAATTCGACGGGAATAAAGATAGGCGAATTTCAAGAAGGGAATTCCTCCGTGATGCCGGTTTGCTGATAACCGGCACTGCGCTCACTTCTTTTATGCTTACAAGCGCCTGTAAAAGCAATACTGAAGAGACTAAAACCATTGCATCCTCTCAAACGACAACCCTTTCTGAAGGAGTGATATACAGCCCGGATACGCTCAGGGAAAAGCGCATCCCGCCCGGTCAGCATGAAACACCGGTATGGCCTGTATTACAGGAAGGTGTAGTACCCCAAATAGACTATCCAGATTGGACGTTTACCATATCCGGATTGGTAGAAAATGAGACCGTTCTGAGCTATAGCGAACTTACGGCTCTTCCCATGGTAAAAGTATTTTCGGATGTCCATTGCGTTACCGGATGGACTAGGTTAAACAACCTGTGGGAAGGCGTCAGCTCACAGGAAATAGCCGATTTAGCAAATATCAAACCGGAGGCAAAATTCGTTATCGTGAAATCCGATTACTGGCAGTACTCGGCTAATTTTACTTTGGATGACTTTTTAAAAGAAGATGTCGTTTTTGCCGTAAAGCATAACGAACTTGCCCTCAGCGCCGACCACGGAGCGCCGGTACGCCTGGTTGTTCCGAGACTCTACTTCTGGAAAAGTGTAAAGTGGGCTACCGGTATCGAATTCACCGACAAGGACCGCCCCGGTTATTGGGAATCTTATGGGTATCATAACCATGGCGACCCATGGAAAGAAGAAAGATATTAAAACATTAAAGCGGTAATATTTCGATAGAAAGGAAAAAATAATGAAGAAAATGTTATCTGAATTCAAGGATTTTATCTTGCGCGGCAACGTAATGGACATGGCGGTAGGAATCATAATCGGTATCGCCTTCGGAGCCATAGTCACTTCACTGGTAAACGATATCATCATGCCTCCAATAGGTTTTTTGCTGGGGAATATAGACTTTTCCAGCCTTTATATTAATTTGTCGGGAACAGATTATGCTTCGCTAAGCGAAGCCAAAGCGGCCGGGGCTGCCATAATCGCTTACGGAGCGTTTATAAATACCATCATCAACTTCCTGATTATTGCCCTGGTAGTCTTCCTGTTGATACGTTTTATGAATAATATGATTAAAATGGGGAAAAAGCGCGAGGAAGAAGCAAAAGAACCAACAACGAAAGAATGCCCCTTTTGCTTCTCGAGCATAGCGGTAAAAGCTACCCGTTGTTCCCATTGTACATCGCAACTGGATATAAAATAAAAACCGCAATTTGTATAAATATTGATTTTATGTTACCGGTTCGGATATAGTGAAATCGTATTAAAAAAACAGGCAGGTGCACTATGCGTAATCTTTTCTTTCTGATAGTTGGTCTGGTTTTGATAGCTAATTTTGCGATACTGATTATTTACGGTGATACCCTGCAAAGCACCCATCTATTCATCGTTCGCGGCACCGTATTTTATCCGGTTGCCTTCGTTAATCTGATACTCGGTATTTTGATGTTGCTGTATACTGGTATTACCTTTTATAAACAAAAAACTAAAAAGAATTGAATATCATATAGCAATTATTGGTGTATCGGGAGAATCAAGATGAGCGAAAAAACAACTACCGGTCACATGGGTTTTCCGCCGACTACGCGGCAAAAGATAAGAAGAGCGATACTTTTAATTACTTTTCTTCTTTTCCCTGTGGTGTTTAAATACCTTTCCCCGTATGTTATCATTGCCGGTTCGGCGGAGGGAATCATCGTCGGCAGCTTTATCTACTTCGTATTCCTGTTCGTTTTTTCGCTCTTTTTTGGGCGGGCGATTTGCGGCTGGGCATGCCCCGCTGCCGGTATGCAGGAATGGGCTTGTACTGCAAACGATAAAAGGGTAAAAGGCGGCAAATTCGACTGGATCAAGTATTTCATCTGGGTTCCCTGGATGGCAATCATTATTCTGATGGCTGTCATGGCAGGAGGCTACAGTTCGGTTCAACCGACCTATTTAATCGATAACGGCGTTTCGCTGACCTCCGTTTACGATTACTATATCTACTTCATCGTCCTGGCGTTGATTATAATCCTGTCATTTGCCGTCGGGCGCAGGGCATTCTGCCATTATGTATGCTGGATGTCGCCTTTTATGATTATCGGTACGAAGATAAGAAATGTGCTCGGATTACCCGGACTGCGTCTTAAAGCCGATAGCTCGAAGTGCCGGAAGTGCCACACCTGTGATAATAACTGCCCGATGAGCCTCGATGTAAGCAGGATGGTGCAAAAAAAATCGATGGATAATGCGGAATGCATTCTTTGCGGAACCTGCGCGGACAGCTGCCCCAATTCGGTGATAAAATACTCGTGGAAAAGTAAATAGAGGTTCAAACATGCTCGAAATCGACAATACCATTCTGATTGTAATAGACGTACAGGAAAAATTACTGCCTGTTATCTATGATAAAGAGAACTTGACTGCGAATATTATAAAATTGATTCGCGGCGCTCAGGTTCTTGAAATCCCGCTACTGGTAACGGAACAGTACCCGAAAGGACTGGGCGGGACTTTTCCCGAAATAGCGGAGTTAGTCACCGGCATCGAACCGCTAGCGAAGACCAGCTTCAGCTGCTACCGGGACAAAGGGTTCAAGACATCACTGGATACTTCCAGCAGAAAACAGGTTCTCATCTGCGGCATAGAATGCCATGTCTGCGTTTATCAGACAGCTATAGAATTGAAGGAAGCCGGATACGGGGTATACGTTGTTGCCGATGCCGTTTCATCGCGGACAGCAGAAAACAGGGAAATCGGCCTGAACCTGATGAGGCAGGCCGGAATTACCGTTACCGGTACCGAGACTGCCCTTTTCGAACTGCTAAAAATAGCCGAAGGCGAAAAGTTCAAAGCCATCAGCAGAATTGTTAAATAGAACTGGATATTATACAATCCCCGGTTTTTTATTTATGAGCGAACGGCTGACGATTTCGGCAATTCTTTTCTGCCGCGTCTCCGGCGTCTTAGCCCCGTTAACCCATCCGATATACATATTGCGGTAACTGTTGGCAAAACCCTCGAAATTCCGCAGAGCTTCAGGGTCTGCCGTTAACGCTTCTTTCAAATCAAGTGGCATCTCATCCCTGACGGCATTGGTATAAGCGGCATCCCAGTTCCCATTCTTTTTAGCAATTTCTATAACTGCGAGGCCGGCGGCAGTCATTTTACCGGAAGCTATCATTTTTTCAGCCCGCTCGCGGTTTATTTTAGACCAGACGCTTTTGGGACGGCGGGGAGAATATTTAAGTATATATTTTTCAGCATCTATGCTGTTCATTCTGCTGTCAATCCAGCCGAAACAAATAGCTTCTTCGACAGCCTCGGCAAGACTGACGCATTGTATACCGCTGTGCTTCTTGTAATGCAGCAGCCATACCTTATTGACGGCGGAGTGATTATCCATCAGCCACTTACGCCATTCTTCCCTGTCTTTAAAATAGAGGGCATTTTCTACATTCATAAAACCCGCCGCTCTTTTATTTCCCGGTACCCGCTTTCACTACCGCTACCATACCGCTTTTAAAATAAGCGGTTTTTTCGCTTGTCAATGCGTGTTCTTCGATTATTTTCATAAGCCCGCCGCCGGCTTTGAAATTCTTAAAACCCTGATAATGAGAACCTCCGGCAAAGTATTCGACGATATTGGCTCCCATTCCCCATATATTTCTCGGCAGTGGAATATTAAAATCCATAAAGAGCAGAGCGCCTTCAGGTTTGACGACTCGTTTCATCTCGGATACCACCGCATTGCGCACATCCGGCGGCTTATCGTGCAAAGCAAAAGAAACCGAAACAAAATCAAAACTGTTATCTTTAAAAGGCAAAGCCGTAGCATCAGCTACAAAAAAAGCAATGTTCTCCATCTTCAGAAGCGACTTGTTCTTAAAAGCAAAAGCCAGCATGTTTTCATCGAGGTCGATTCCGACGGCATTAATCCCGCGCCTGCCGTATTCGATCACCTGGGCTCCGGTTCCGCAGCAGACATCCAGAGCCGAATTACCGGCTTTCATCCCGGAAAAATCGACCAGGGACTGCCTGATAGTTCTTAACAGTGGATCAACCAGGTTTTCATATGTCAATAATGCCATTTCAGATTCCTTACAAAATCTATTATTACGATTATATCACGCTTCGATACCGTTTATGGTAGATTATATGTATGAGAATGTGGCTGGTTGAGCCGAAAACAATGTGCCGCAAGCACCTTTTAGGAGAGCACCTGGAACTGCATATGTTGGCAGGCTGCCTCGATAAGGGTAAAAATATCAGGGGATTTGTCGAACACGGATTCGTAGACCCCACCCTGCTCCTCGAACGCCACGACCAACTGGTTTACGAGATGAAGCAACGGGGATACAATCACTGCTCTCCTATCGGTAATTTGCCGCAGGATATGGAAAAGGGGCATATCGACCCGGAAGCAAACAGGGTCGAGTTGTGCGGAAGATGTGCCGAATGTCGGGAAAGGTTTTCTCATCCGTAAAGGATTGAGATAATCGGCCTGTAAAAAGGCCTTCATTTATAACTGCCTTTGCGAGGAGTACCTCCACATTGTCTTTCTGAGGCGAAGACGAATGAATATCATATAAATCATTGAGGGACGAGCGAAGCAGCCTTTCTCAAATAGACCTCTTGCATGACCAAAAAATCGTCGTTGCGAGTTCCGATAAAATCGGAACGAAGCAATCCCTATAATACCGCTTAATTACCCCGCCCCGGATATATAATTTAAAAACGCAACCCTGACAATATTGAACGGTAGAGATTGCTTCGCCTTCCCTACCGGGAATGGACTCGCAATGACAGGGAGAAAAAGCGATTCGTCCTTGCTTGTCGAAGGATACGGCGACGGATACCGAATTGCATTTAGATCTTTCGCTGCGCTCAAGATGACAGTCCGGAGACTTCCCCCATTTAATAGAGAATTAAAGGTTAAAGATTCGGCTTCGGCTCGCGGCATTTGCCGGACAGCGATTCTATAGCGATTACCAGCACCACCAGCCTGTCGAGTTTGTGCTGTTCGAATTCGTTTGATTGCTTTGCGATTTCGGCTGCCGCATACTTTTCCCCCAGCAGCCGCAACCCCTTCAGCATATCTCCGTTCCAGGCAATCGACATACTTCCGTAGCAGATAACACTGCGATAGGCATAGTCGATATCACAGATATGTTTCCCCGTCTGCGCGTTTACGGCTTCGATCGGTTCATCTGCTTCGAAGCACACCCGGCTGTTTATTTTCAGGTTGTCGAGCAGGCGACCTCCTTTAGCCGAATGATGTATGTAGACACGGCGAGTCGACGTTTCATAGGCATAGTTCACGGGAGTGATATAAGGCGAACCATCGGAGCAGACGGTAGCAATCCTGCCTGCCTGAGCGTTTAGCAGTAATGCTTCGCTTTC
>CAZGVH010000019.1:0-12662 GCA_964528955.1 uncultured Dehalococcoidales bacterium
CTTCTTCATGGCATTGATATTTTTTTCTGCCAATCGACCAAACCTCTTGTTCAAAGGTTCAAGCAGCGATTCTACTTTAACGACACCCCTGGCCTTAACCAGCGCGCCTATCATCGTTGTATTAACAATGGGAGCCCCCAATATCTCGCGGGCAATAGCGGTCGCATCTATCACGGCCAATTTCTGGTTATCGTCCAGTTTGATGCCGACTTCGTCCAACGACTGGCGGGTATTGATTACCAGCATCCCGTCTTTCTTGAGACCGGCGGTAACATTTACAATATTCAATAAGCCGGGGTCAAGTACAACAACTATATCAGGAAAAACTACCCCGGCCCTGTTTCGAATCGGATTATTGTCATCGATTCTGATATAAGCCTGAACCGGAGCTCCTCTTCTTTCAGGCCCGAAACTGGGAAACGCCTGGGCATATTTTCCCTCGCTTATAGCAGCTTGAGCTACAATTTCAGCCAGCGTAACTGCGCCCTGTCCGCCACGTCCGTGTAGTCTGATTGCAATAGGTTCTTTTAATTCCATCTATACAACCCCTTTCCCTTAATATAACCGCCCCTGGAGAGACTTGAACTCTCGCAACCAGCTTCGGAGGCTAGTGCTCTATCCAACTGAGCTACAGGGGCAATAACACATTTTACCCTATAATGGCAAAGTTAAGCAATTGTCTTTTTATGACAGGGTTATACTACAATATCTGACATATATTGTATAAATAAAATTACCCGGAGTTAAGAGGTGATTGTTCACGGATTTTTATATTTATAATAAGGTCGCCTTTAAGTTTTCTTTGCGCCATACCCATATTTTTTAATCTAATTTTGTTACCCGACTTGATTCCTGCCGGGATTTTTACCAGTAATTTCTTTTTACGATTACCTCTTTGATAGGTGATTTCTTTTTCGACACCTGACAACGCTTCCTCGGGGATAATCTCCAGTTCGGTTTGAATATCGAGGTCGGGTTTATATTCGATGCCGAAAAGCCTCTTCAAAATAAACCGCGTTATTTTATTTAATATGCCGGTGGCAACCCGCTCCATCAAACCGTGTTTATATGAGCTCGCCTGTGATGACGCTCCATTGTAACTACTTCCGGTATTTGGATTACCCATATTAGTATAGAACCGGAAAAAAGTATTGCCGTCTCCAAATGATTGCCCGTAGAAATTACGGTCGAACCTCAAACCTGCCTGGCTGAATATACGGTTTAATTCATCATAAAAAGCCTGGTTGGTAAATATTCCATTGAAAATATCTTGCTGAGAAAAATTAAAGCCCTCGTATCCGCTGCCGGCAAAGCCGCCTTTTCTTGCCATATCGTATTGTTTCCTTTTATTCTCATCACCCAATACGGCAAATGCTTCGTTAATCTCTTTAAATCTGGCTTCGGCTGTTTCTTCATTACCGGGATTTTTATCAGGATGATATTGAAATGCCAATTTTCTGAATGCGCTTTTGATCTGTTTTTGGTCCGCGGTTTCTGAAACCCCAAGAATGTTATAATAATCTTTCATATTTATATTTCCCGAATAAAAACACTGTGTCAAATCCGATATGATGTTATAATATTAAAAACACAGGTTTTATAATTATATAGCACCGGTCAATTTGTTTCCAACGAGGCGTTTTACAATGAAGCGCAAATTAGTGATTTCAACACTGATATTATTAACAGGCATGTTGTCCGGCTCATGCCAGCAAGCGGATGATTTTAACCGGACGTTGAATAAAATAATCGACCCTTATCGTTTCAGCATCGTCCGGTGGGAAATAAAAACACTAACCGGAGAACTGGAACAGGCGCTATTCGAGCATTCATCCTATACAATCGACGATTCTCGCGTTGTGGTGGATTTTTTTAAATTGGTCGAAGAAATTTCCGGATTGGAATTTCAAATATTTTATTACAAAGACCAAATCGACGAGGAAGATCTGCTGTTTTTTGAGAACCGGCTTATAGAACTGCAAAAGCAAAGGGATTCACTGAAAAAAGATGTGGAAAATATTCTTTCATTACAGATAAGAGAAACTCTAAAACAACTCGATTTGTATTTATATAACGATATTACCGGTATCGATATCACATTTCCACCGGTAAATTTTTCACTGGAGTCACCTCCGAATCTGTTAATCGTATCACCAAGGGATAGTATTTATAGAATGAAGGAAATAATTCTTATACAGGATTTAACGGCTGATGAAATCGATTATATCGAAACAGAAATTGATAAACTCGGATACTCTTCCATTGTATTGAGAGTAGGCGGGATGGCTACGTTTCCATCCTTTGTTACCAATAATGCAGGGTTGGAATTTACTATAAGTACCGCTATCGAGGAGTGGTTCCATCAATATTTTTTCTTTAAACCGGCGGGTTTTTTATACGCTTTTAACTTACTGGGTTTATACAGTGATAGTGATATTTCGACTATCAATGAAACTATTGCCGGAATCGTCAGCGACGAAATCGCTTCAATGATATACCAAAAGTATTATACCTCATATTATGAAGATAACGCCTACGTTTATTCAGAAGGTTCCGGTTTCGATTTTTATGAAGAGATGAGGAACATTCGCATAGCAGTGGACAATTATCTGGCAACAGGTGAGATTGAGCAGGCGGAAGCTTTTATGGAAGAAGAAAGGTTATATATCTTGTCGCAGGGGTATTACATCAGGCGGCTTAACCAGGCTTATTTTGCTTTTTACGGGACTTATGCCAGCAACCCGTCTTCGGTAAATCCCATCGGAGACATGCTGCGGGACCTGAGAAATAACAGCGCCGATATTACCGATTTTATTAAAATAACCTCCAGCATAAAAAATCTGGATGATTTAAATGAACTATCGGACTATATTAATTGATTTATATAATTATATATAATATTTGTTATATTCAGCTTGTTGGTTAGTTAACTCTTTTATGCTAAACTATAAAAGTATTTTTACCAACCTTTTTCCCGGAGCGACAGGAGGGATAATATGAAATTACTTGTTATAGGATGCGGACAATGCGGAGGAAGGATAGCCGATGAGTTCGCCCGTTTGGGTAAAGTTGCACATTCCCAGCGCGGAGTGGATATACTTACAAATGTGCTCGCCGTTAACACCGATGTAGCCGACCTGAGCGGTCTGGTTAATATTAAATCGGATTTCCGCCACAGGATACTTATCGGAGCCAAAAAAACAGGCGGTCACGGCGTCGGAAAATTAAATGAAGTCGGCGCCGAAATAGCCAGCGAAGACGGCGATAAAGTAATCGAAAGTATCAGGGCTACTGAAAAATTTGATGACACAGATGCCATTTTATTGGCTGCTTCAGCAGCAGGCGGCACCGGTTCCGGTTCGATATCCGTATTAACACATCTGATTAAAGAAAGATACGACAAACCGGTTTATAACATGGTGGTTTTACCGTTTCAATACGAGGAGCTTACGGAAGGCAGATCTATTTACAATGTAGGCACCTGTCTCAAATCGACCTACCTGGCAGCGGACGCCATATTTTTAGTAGACAACCAGAGGTTCGTAAGAAAGAACGCCTCATTGAAAAACAATCTTTCCAAAATCAATTACCTGGTTGTCAGACCTTTTTATAATCTGCTCTGCGCCGGAGAGGAAACCAACCCGAAGTACATCGGCTCAAAAGTTCTCGACGCCGGAGATATCATACAGACATTATCCGGCTGGACTGTAATCGGCTATGGCAAGGAAGACCTTTCAGGTTTGAAAATGGCTTTTAACAAGAACACCGATTTCAGAGACAAAGATGCACAGAACGAGCAGGGTACAAAAGCTATGAGCGAAGCCTTGGGAGAACTATCATTAAAATGCAACCCGAACAACGCCAGGAGAGCCTTATATCTGGCAACGGGGCCACACGAAGCTATGAGCATGGATGTAATAAAAGAGCTATCGGGAGCTCTAAAAAGTATGGCCACCGAAGCTATAATCAGAAGCGGAGATTACCCGAGAGGGAAGGGAATGATCGACGTTACGGTAATACTCTCCGAACTGGTCAATTCCAAGAAGGTTGTCGATTACTTTGCCAGAACAATCGAATACATCGCTAACTCAAAGAAAAGGCAAGGCGGTATCGACTGGGACCACAGGGGCATCGAGGAATCTTTCAAGGATATTCCGTCGTTATTCTAGCAGTTTAAATTTATCTATAGATTTTTTAAGCATAATGCCTTATCGACAAGATAAGGCATTACTTTTTAAACTTTTTATTAATCGAATATTATTCTTCTTCAGAATTGGAAAGCAGCATCTTTGTCAATGAATCCATTCTATCTTTGCTTCTTTCCTTCAATTCCTTGCCTGGAACTTTATTATCGGGAACCTTTTTAAAGTTCACTTCCTCATCGCATTCATTTTCTTCATCGTCGATTGCAGAATCGGTTGACCCGGCATTTTCCATCGATTGCTTCTTCCTGTTCAAGGAAGATTCTATAACTATTTCCTGGGGTGATTTCTGCATAAAATCGGATGTCTGTTTTACTATCTGTTTAGCGCGTTCACTGGTTTGCCCGGTATCGCTCAACAATTCTGAAAATACCTTTATCCACCATTGCCCGGCTTCTTCAGCAGCTTTTTTAGAGGCTTCAGCCGCTTCATTAGAGGCTTTGATAGCTTCATTCGCAGCATCCCGGGACATCTTGCTTAATTCCTCGGCTTTTACAATCGCTTCTTTGGCAGCCACCTGCATCTTTTCAGCCAGCTTCTGAGCCGATAGTGCGTTTTCTTCGGCTCTTTTTATCGCTTCTTTGGTATTATTGATCGACTCCTCGATTTTATTCTTTGCTGATTGACTGATGAGTTCAATCATATCTACCGCTTTCTTTGACTCAGTTATGGCGGATTCGGCTATCTGCTTGGTCGATTTACCGGATTGTTCCGCCTTTAAAACGGTTTCATCAGCTTTTGTTTTTATTTCAACCGATAACTTTTCTGCTTCATTTAAAACTTGATTCACCCTATCAATGGCTTTACTCGATGATTCTACAGCTTCTTCCGATAGCTGCGCAGCTCTTTTACCGGTTTCTTCAGCTTTGACAATCGCTTCATGTGAATTTTTCACTGCAGCTTCTGCAGTAGTCCTCGCCCAATTATTGGTTTCTTCAGCAGCCTTAATGGCATTCTGAAAGTCCTGTGCGTATGCCCTGTTTGTTTCTTCGGCAAGTTTTTTTGCGTTCTCAGCTTTTGTTACCGCATCCTGTGAAGCCCTCATAGCTTCCTGGTCTATCAGCTTGCTTGCTTTTTGGACTTCCAGTGCTCTATCGGCAGCATCCCTGGATAGACGCATTGCCTCATCAGCATTCTGTTTGACGCCATTTTCAGTTTCCTCTGCCGTAACCATGGCTTCCTGCGCCAGTTTGATAGCAGCGGCAGACATTTCCTCCGTCGATTTGGCAGTTTTTTCATTAGCCTTGATAGCTTTATTAGCTTCTTTAATGGCTGCATTAACAGCATCATTGGCTTCTTTAACTGTTTTATCTGATTCAGCAATTATCTTTTGCGACGCTGAAACCGCTTCTTCGGCAGTTTCCTTTGCCCATCGTCCTTTTTCTTCGGCTTGCGTTATTGCCCGTTCAAACGCCTGTTTATAATCACGTGCGCTATTTTCAGCCTCTTTAGTTACCCTATCCGCTTTCTGTATCGCTTCGAGTGAAGCTTTATGTGCGGCATCGGTAATTTTTTTACTGGTCTTGCCAATAATTTTTGCCTGTTCTATAACATCCATAGCAATTTTTATGGCTTCATCCGCCGAAAGCTTGGCAGAACGGTCCAATTTTGCCGCTTCATTCGCTTTCTGTGTTAATAATTCGACGTTTTCTTCCAACCTGTTAAGGTCTGTTGACGAATCATCGATATTCGATCCGGTATCGTTTTCTCTATCATAATTATCGTTCATATATCGGCACCCCCGTATATTCTATACGATGTATATTTTAATTATCAATATAATAACCGATTTGATAACAACCACCGATTACTGATAAAATAGCTACGAGCAATAAAGTATTTTACATGGGCCGCTAGCTCAACTGGCAGAGCAACTGACTCTTAATCAGTAGGTTACAGGTTCGATTCCTGTGCGGCTCACTTTCCAAATCTCCACTCTCTATGCTAAGTCAGCAACTGGTTTTGTACGGCATATCTGATTAGTTCGGCACTGTTCTTAATTTGCATTTTCTTCAGTATTCTATTCCGGTACGTATTGATAGTTTTAACGCTTAGAGAAAGCTCGGCAGCTATTTCAGTCGCTGTTTTACCGGAAGCTATATAACGCATAACCTGGTCTTCACGATCCGATAATAACTCATGCGGCAGCTTTGGAGTACCCTCGTTTAAATGCCGGGCTAACTTGTCGGCCAGTGTAGGGCTGACATATTTTTTCCCAGATAATATTCTTTCCACTGCAAGCGTCAATTCATCAGATGCGGTATCCTTGGTCAAATATCCGGAAGCGCCAGCCTTTAAACAACGCAACGCATACTGGTCCTCAGGATAAATGCTGATAATCAAAACAGGTAATGTCTTGTTGAATTTTTGTATTTCTTTCAATACTTCCAGTCCGTTCATACCCGGCATAGCTATATCAAGCAAGACGATGTCGTATTTTTCTTTTTTTATCTTATCCAAAGCCTCTGCTCCGTTGCCGGCTTCATCTACGATAATAGATTCGAAAGTTTCCCGCAACAGCTGCTTCAATCCCTGTCTCACAATTGGATGGTCGTCAGTTATCAGGATTTTCATTACCTTTGAATACCCCCTTCCTATTTAATGGAATACATACGGTTACATGTGTTCCTTCACATGGAATACCTATTATAGTAACAGTTCCCCCCCAGTATTGTACTCTTTCGCGTACACCTATTAATCCTAAAGAATGTGGTTCATTGATTTGTTCTTCTGTAATTCCCTTTCCATCGTCATTAACCGTTAAGATTATCTTTTTACCATGCCTCCTTAAGCCGATATCAACTTTTGTGGCTTCGGCATGTTTGAAAACATTAGTCAGCAGTTCCTGGAATACACTGAAAAAGGTTATCGCCAGTTCCTGTTCAAGTACTATTTTAGCCGGTATCGATGTAACATTGCACTTTATTCCGGTAAGCTTGTTAAACTCCTCCGTTTGCCATTCGATTGCTGCTAACAATCCTAGCTCGTATAATAATCCCGGTCTAAGTTCGGCCGAGACACCTCTAACGATTTGGATCGACATATCGATCAGCTTGAGAACTTCCTGCATTTTTTTATCTGGAATTTCATTATGCCATAATATCTGCTTTTGAAGCCAGGATATATCCATCTTTACTGCTGTCAATAACTGTCCCAATTCCTCATGAATCTTATGAGCAATATCTTTTCTTTCTTCTTCTCTAATATACTGAAGATGCACAGACAGCGCGCGCAGTTGTTTCTGGGATTCCCTGAGTTTCTGTTCTACCTGTTTCCGCTGGGTAATATCTCTTATCACGGCGACAGAGCCATTAAATTCACCGTCAATAAACATGGGGGATAATTTTACATTTATCCATTTCTTTTTCCCGTTTACATCTCTTGAAAATTCGTAGTCGGCTACTATACCTTTCATGTTCTGTCTGAAAGCTGTTGAAAACATTTTTTCTATACGCGCAGGCATAACATCCGAATGCTTTTTCCCGATAAAATCTCCTTTGGGTTCATAAATGTCCTTAGCAGGAGCCGGATGACAGGATACGAACCTGCCTTCTCTATCATATACATATACCCAGTCATCGATTGAAGATAAAACGCTTTGCAGACGGCTTTCGGACTCTTTAACGGTGTTCTCAACTCTCTTGCGTTCAGTTATATCCCTGATATAAGCCACATTGGCTCTCTTACCCTTGTAAGTAGCATGAACGCTGGTAAATTCGATGTTTATTATTGCTCCGTCTTTACGGATGATTTCCATTTCGAAAGGGCCGGGAATTGTTTCTCCTCTTAATTTCCGCCGGTATCTGTCCAGCGAAGCTGAATAATATTCCGGTTTTAACAGGTTAAAAAAGGGCATTCCAAATAATTCCTGCTTTGAATATCCGGTAATTTTCATCCATTCATCGCTTACAAAAGTTTGCACGCCTTCCAGGGTTTTAATATCCTGCATAATAACCACCGCTTCACCGACCCTTCCTCCCAGTGCTACAAGCGCATGATATCTCTCTTCCGTTTCTATTAATTGTTTATTTATTTCCTTTTGTTCGGTTATATCCCTGTGGACGCAAAAAATAAATCCGGGGCCTACATCCATGTATTTATAGCTTACCGCTAATTCTATTACTCGTCCGTCTTTACGTCTGCTCTTTATTTCGAAAGATGTTTCACCGTCTTTTATTGTTTTTTCAATATTATTATTGAATTTTTTCATTTCTGCAGGTGTTTTTACAACCAGATCAACCGAATTCATGGATAATAATTCGGCTCTGCTGTAACCGACCATCCGGCAATAAGCATCATTTACGTATAATATATTGCATTTTAAATCTGATAGGAAAAAACCTTCGGTGGCATTTTGTATAACGGCTTTATACCAGTCGTTGATAATGCTGTATCTGGCGGAGGACGACCGTAGTTCGCTATTAGACATTATTTCATCGGTAGATAGAATTCTATTGGGTGTATTCTCTTGAATCCGTCCCATTAACGGCTCCTTCACAAGTATGGCAAAATTTAAGAGAAAATATGCCTGAAGCGATATCAGGTTATATATTGTCTAATCGTATAACTTCAGATAAGAGCTGTCAAGCTAAATCGAAACATGACTTATTATAAAAACCGTTCTTAACGATTAATAACAGTTTTATATTATCTTGGTCGAATCTGTTTCGATAGCGTGTTCATCCGTGGAAGATTCTTCTATGTATAAGCGTTCTTTCCAGCTGATACCGGTACCGGCTAATTTACGTGCTATAGCATTGGCAACAACAAGTATCAGGAACAGGATTCCAACCGGATGTAAAATAACCGAGATAATTGAATTGTTATCGAAATGACGATCTGAAAGTCGGCGCATCAAATATATATTGGCAATTTGAAAAATAATAACAGCCACTAGTATATTACTACCATCCGTAAAAGTAATTTCATGCCATAATGAGTAGAATGGCAGTAAAAAGCACATGCTGGCAAAAATAATTAACAATATCAGGGCGATAACAGATATTTCGGCAATTGCATATACTGAACGCGTCAATCCGTTCCAAATACCGTTGTAATTGTCATACATTTTACAGGAAACAACACCGGATAAATCGACTGCTATGTGTTTGCCGCCATGCTTATTGACTTCCATCCCCAGCCAGATATCTTCCAGTACCTTTGATTTAACGCTTTCATGCCCGCCGATTCTCCAGTATTCTCTCTTAGAAAACAGCATGAATTGACCGATTGCGATGGAAGGTATATTTTTCTTCGAATTTTGCATAAACCACAAAGGGCACCATGCCATCAGTATAAAATACCAGGTGGGGGTAAACAGTTTCATCACCGGCGTTTCGGCAATCTGCTTCGGGAAACCGGATAGCAGCGAAGTGTTTAATTCGAGAGCCAGAGACATCACTCCCCGCAACATATGAGGAGCATGTATGGTATCTGCATCCACAAATAACATCCAATCGCCCTTTGCCTCTTTTGCCAGTTGATAGCAGGCGTAATTTTTCCCTGACCATCCGTCAGCCAAAGGAGCTCCGCTGATAAGCCGCAAATGTTTGTTATTTGCCGCCATACGCTGAACAACCGCAGCGGTAGCATCCGTGGAATTATCGTCCAGCACCAGTATCTCGAAAGCAGGATAATCCTGATTACATAATGTTTCAAGGCATTTTTCTATTTTTCCCTCTTCATTTCTGGCTGGAATCAAGATAGAAACCATAGGTGCATTTTGAGGAATTTTGCTGTCAATAGAAGGTGCTTTTAAGTATCTTAGATTTAAAATAAGATTAACTGCGATTAAAAACAATATCCCGGCTATAAAAATTTGAATAAACATTAAAACTGCTGCTTCTTAATGTGAGCTTTTTGCTCCCTGGCATGCATCCATTTTACAGGATTAAATCCGAATACCGGAGCCGTTTTCAATTCCCTGTACTGTTTATAAATAAAGAGCACTAAAATACATAAAATAAAAAATAGTTCAATCGTATAACCGCTGTAAATTAATAAAAATATCGAGCTTCCGGTAGGCCCCATCATTATCATCCATGAATTCTGCTCAATAAATAGAAAGCCGAATAATGTAAACAGCGCAAAAATAATCAGTAATTCGTTTTGAGGCAGAGCTATCAATACGCCGAAAGTAACTGCTATAGCTTTACCACCTTTAAATTTTAAAAACGGGGAAAAAGCATGCCCAAGAATTGCGCAGATACCTATAAACAGAAGATTAGAAAAGGGTAAATGTAATGCATAATAACCCAGCCAGATGAAAGGAATGCCTTTGGCAATATCCATTATAAGTGCTGTGATTCCCAGGGTAACTGTGCCGGCGCGGAATACGTTGGCGGCACCAGGATTGCCATCGCCATACTTTGTTATATCCTTGCCTAGCACTTTACGTCCTATCCATACAGAAAAAGGACAAGCCCCAAGCAGAAAAGCGGCAACAGCCAATGCTAATGAAAATAACATCTCCATTTCTATAATCGCTCACCTAAAGATATCACAAAAACGACTGCTATACAATATATTTATAATAAGACATATTATAAAAACATCTTTATGGAATTATTATTTCAGGTTGACATTCATTATATTCTACCTGTTTTTTATATTCGTTAATTATAATGGAAGCGATAATAATGATATCGAAATAGAAAAAGTATGGCCAGATACTGCGCCAGGCAAAAAACAACGGTATTACGGCAAGCAGGGGACCGGTGTGCGGATAAGCACTGCAATTACGATAATACCAGATTACCAGGCCTATAAATATCAAGCCTTCGATAATGGTAAAAACCAAGGATGATTGCAGATTTATCAATCCGCTGGTGACCAGCGTAATTATCCCGACTCCCAGCGGAAACTTATCCGTCATAGGAGAGGTTATAGAATCAAACCATAATTGAGGGTCGGAGATTATAAAAGGCAAATTGGTAACCGCAAATATTAACAGTATTATTAACGAAGATCGTAACGCTTTTTTTACCCCCTGGGTGCGGTAAATTAAAATCAGGTAGAAAGGAATAAAAAACCAGGTAACCTGCTTGATTGTTGCAGCCAGCCCGATACAAATAGCAGAAGCAACAGGGTGCTTATTAAATAAAATCCAACCCAGAAGCAAGAAGGGAAATATTAAAAATCCGGTTTCTCCCGATGCCAGGGAATTCCACAACTCCAGGCTCATAATCATAATGATAGAAAGTAAAAGACGGTATCTGACAGGGGATATCAATATTACATAAAGTAAGACCGGCAGCATCAGTACAATATAAATAATCCTCATGTCGCTGATTCCCATCATTAAAAATAATGCGGGAATCAGAAAAGAGCCGGCAGGATAACACACGTATGATTCCAACTCGACGGGAATTTCATCCGGATTTTCCGCCATTCGCTGCTCCAATTTTTCAAGTTCTTCATTGGTCGGATAGGGGAAAGAATCGGCAAATGTACCCAACCTTAAAGGAGTCAATTTATTTAAAGGTACGTTGAACTCGTGCATAGCGGTCACGATATTGGACTCAGCATATGGATTTTTCCCTTGCAGGAAATTTTCGGCTGCCTGGTGAGCTAAAGCTGTAGCATCATTATAATTAAATGATTCTTCAAGCGATGTCAGTACTGCCGAAAGGTCGTTGTCTTTACCCTCTAATCCTAGTGTATCCAATCCTATAATGGATAAACCCACAAATTCCACCACCCCTACTACCAGGATTATGATGATGATCCTTTTCGCTGTTTTTCTGAATTTTCCGCTGTTTTTTTGCAGCCACCGGTCTGCCTGGGGAATTGCAATAATAAACAGGAAAGCAAACCACAGTATCCACAGCATTATGCCCGATATATAAAGCATTGAATTATTGAATACATATGCAATACCGGAAACAGCGGAGGCAGCGAGTTTTATTACAACAGTAAAAATGAATAACGATATGCGAGGTGTAAATACACCGGGACTTAAAAAACGTCCAATGGTAATTTCAGATAATAATTTAGTTCCGTTTTTATTACCGGAATCTTTGTTTTCTCTTATTAACATATTTGCCTTATTATAATCTTTTTAATCAGATAAGACATTATTGTACAGGATTTTACTAATCAATAATAATAACCTTTTACGAATTATCCGGCAATGGCACTGATATCTCTTTTTTTCATCCTTATAGAAAAACACTAAATAATCAGTAATCTATTTTATATCTATTGACAATGTGCTGTATACGGATTTATTATCGAACTACGAAATATAATAAATTTTATAGTAGATTAAAAACATAACCGAGTTAAAAAGAGCCGCTTATTAATACAGCAGATTTTCCTGTATATTCCTGCAACTTTTAGCAAGTAGATTTATTTTTCGACAATTGAAATATTGTCACTGAAAATAAAACCGATACTTACTACTAAAAAGGAGGGTAATATGAAAGTCTTCTACAGGTTCTTTATCTCGTTTATCATTCT
>CAZGVH010000020.1:0-12078 GCA_964528955.1 uncultured Dehalococcoidales bacterium
TACCGCCAACGGCAAGCAAAAAATATTATCCATAAAAATAGCGCCCGAAGCGGTGGAAACGGGTAAATCGGCCAATCTTGAAAAACTGATATTCAAAGCAGTTACCGACGCTTTGGAAAAATCCAAAAAGTTAGCGGACGAAAAACTTAAGGCGTTGACCGGCGGTATGAAGATACCGGGATTAACCGATTAAAGGAAGATGGCGATTTGGAAATAAATCCGTTGAATACAGCCGATTCCGTAAACAGGTTGATGCAGGAACTAGCCAAACTACCGGGAATCGGCCCCAAAAGCGCCCAGCGACTGACATACTATTTATTACGGACCCAGAAAGAACAGGTTACGGCGCTGGCTGAAGCTATGCTGTCATTAAAGAACAGCACCCGACTCTGTTCCGCCTGTTTTAATATTGCCGATTCGGAGCTTTGCCCTATTTGCAGTAATGATAAAAGAGACAAAACCAGCATCTGTGTTGTCGAACAGCCGCAGGATATACTGGCATTGGAACATTCAGGGATTTACAAAGGGCTGTATCATGTGCTTCACGGCGCCATATCACCGACCGAAGGAATCGGTATCAACGATATCAAGGTTTCAGACCTGATAGAGCGTGTCAAAGATAGCGATATATGCGAAGTAATTCTTGCAACCAATCCGACTCTCGAAGGCGAACAGACGGCCATGTATATCAATAAACTGATAACGCCGATGGGAATCAAGGTAACTCGCCTGGCTAGAGGACTTCCTTTCGGTACGGAATTGGAATATGCCGATGACGTTACTTTAACCCGAGCGCTTGAGGGAAGGCAGGAGTTAAAGTAGAGATAATATAAAATGGAATATATAAGCTATCAGGATTTCGAAAAGATAGATATCAGAACAGGCAGGATCATAAAAGCCGAGGATTTTCCCCGTGCCAGAAAACCTGCCTATAAATTATGGATCGACTTCGGGGAAATCGGTGAAAAAAAATCCAGCGCCCAGATTACCGAACATTATAGTAAAGAGGAATTACCCGGAAAATCGGTTATCGCTGTGGTAAATTTCCCGCCGAAACAGGTAGCTGATTTTATATCCGAAGTTCTGGTGTTGGGAGTGGTCTTAAACGATAAAGACGTTGTCCTTATACAAACTGATAGAGATGTTCCCGCCGGTAAAAAAATATTATAATAATCGTTGCCTCTTCTATTCGAAAAGACTCGAAAACTCATATGGAAAGAATGTTATTAATTACCCCTTGAGAAAAACGAAATGTCAGAACCAAGGGATTATAAAACCGAAGCCATTGTTATAAAAAAGACAAAGCTTGGTGAAGCCGACAGAATTCTGACGCTCTATACTCCCCATTTCGGAAAGATACAGGCGGTAGCCAAAGGCGTCAGACAGCCCAAAAGCAAGATGTCGGGACATCTCGAGCTTTTAACCTACAGCATGGTATCGCTGGCAAGAGGCAGGAATCTGGCAACTGTTACCGGCTGCCAGACTATCAACGGTTTTCTGAGGATAAAGGATAACCTCGAACTGACTTCTTACGCCCTTTACATGATAGAACTGGTCAACCAGTTTACAGAAGATGGAATAGAAGATTATCCACTCTTTAAAATGTTGCTGGATGTGCTTGGAAAATTAACGACCGAAAAGAACCGGGAACTGGTTTTGCGTTACTTCGAAGTACAACTGCTCGATAATCTCGGATATCGGCCGCAGTTGAAACAGTGTGTTTCCTGCCGTATACAGTTAAAACCGGAAATCAACCAGTTTTGCCCCAGCGCAGGCGGAATGCACTGCCCTTCATGCAGCAGGGACGGCAATTTCAGTTACTCTCTTTCAGTAAACGGACTGAAGGTTTTGAGGTTATTGCAAGATGGCAATTATGATACCATCAGCCGCCTCAAAATGCCCAAAGAACTGGCTTCGGAACTGGAGAGGCTGATAAGGGTCTATATAAAATATTTACTCGAAAAGGATATTAAATCGCTCTCATGGCTAGAAACGCTTAAAAGGTGTTAACGAAAATTTCTTTAGCTTTACTATAATCTCTGGATAAAATATAATAACTGGAATGATTTTAACATTTAAAGTCAATTTATAATTGATAATATTGTTATAAAGATTAAAAAGGACAAGTATGGCATCAAGATTAGATGATTTGACGCAGCAGCGACTTGAAAAGCTGGAAAGAATGAGAAATCGCGGAATCGACCCCTATCCGCGAAGTTATGCCCGTACGCATACCACCGAAGAAGCCAGGGAACTTTTAAAGAAAAACGAGGAAGCCGGAAAAAGCGAACCTGAAATAATCAGCGTTGCCGGACGTCTTACGGCAATGCGCAAAATGGGCAAAAGCACGTTTGCCGATATCCAGGACGGCTCCGGTAAAATACAGCTGATTTTCGTAAATACCGTTCTGGAGAAGGAAACTCTGGCAGAACTCTTTAAGGACCTCGATATCGGTGATTTCATAGGCGTTAAAGGCGAATTGATGCGTACCAGGACGGGTGAACCGACCGTTCATGCAGAGGATTTTGTGCTGTTGTCGAAATCGCTGTTACCGATGCCGGAGAAATATCACGGTTTACAGGATGTCGATGCCAGGCATCGACAGAGATACCTGGACCTTATCAGCAACCAGGAAGTCAAGGACACTTTCAGGATGCGCAGCCGTATCATCGCCGCTATAAGAAATTATTTAAACGGCAAGGGTTTTCTTGAGGTTGAAACGCCGGTTTTGCAGCCGTCTGCCGGCGGAGCTTTAGCCAGACCGTTTGTTACCCATCACCATACGCTCGATTGTGATTTCTATCTGCGTATAGCTCTCGAACTTCATTTAAAGAGATTGATTATAGGCGGTTTCGATAAGGTATATGAACTGGGCAGGATTTTCCGAAATGAAGGCCTTTCCATTAAGCATAATCCTGAGTTTACCATGCTGGAAACCTATCAGGCATATGCCGATTACAAGGATGTAATGGATATGCTGGAGGATATGGTTGCTTCGGTAATTATGGAAATATCGGGGAGTTATAAGTTCAATTATGGTGACAACGTCATCGATTTCACCCCTCCCTGGCAAAGACTGGACTTGAGAGAGGTAATTTTAAAATACAGCGGCATAGATTTCATACAATTTCCGGATGTAGCTTCCTTGAGATGTGAAATGCAGAGGCATAATATGGAAGTCGACCCTGCAAAGGACCGCGGCCGGTTGATAGACGAACTGCTTTCTACATTTGTCGAACCGCACCTGATACAGCCGACTATACTATATGATTACCCTATGGATATGTCTCCCCTTGCCAAAAAGAAGCCGGGTTATGATAATATAGTAGAGAGATTCGAGGCATATGTCTGCGGAATGGAACTGGCAAATGCTTATTCGGAGTTGAACGATCCGATAGACCAGAGACAGAGGTTTACCCAGCAGCAGAGGAACCGGGGCAAGGATGAGGAACAGGAAGTTATCGATGAAGATTTCCTGAATGCCATGTCTTATGGAATGCCTCCCACCGGCGGACTGGGGGTTGGTATAGACAGGTTGGTAATGCTTTTAACCAATCAACAGTCGATTCGGGAGGTTATCCTCTTTCCGCAACTGAGAGAAAAGGAATAATGTAATATGTTAGACCTTAAATTTATCAGGGAAAACACAGAACTTGTACGCAAGGCAATTGCACTCCGTCATGATAATGCTCCGGTTGACGAGATTATCGAACTCGATGTAACCAGGAGACAGAAAATGGCGCGGGTGGAAGAGTTGAGATGCGAGCGTAAAGAACTGGCAAGAAAGCAGGGAGCCGAATCGGCGGATAAGGGGCGTGAACTGCGCGACCAGATAAAAACTTTTGAAGATGAGTTAAGGGATATCGATGCCCGTCTGGAAGATTTACTGCTTCGTATCCCGAATATCCCTCAGGATTCCGTTCCTGTCGGCACCAGTGAAGACGATAATATCGTTATCAATACATGCGGCGAAATGCGCAAATTCGATTTTATTCCCGCTCCTCACTGGGAACTTGGAGAGAGACTGGGAATTATTGATTTCGAAAGAGGTGTCAGGTTATCCGGTACGCGTTTTTATGTATTGAAGGGTTTGGGCTCGCGTCTTCAAAGGTCTCTAATTAATTTCATGCTTAATTTGCATACGGAAGAACACGGTTATCTGGAAGCGTATCTGCCGTATATGGTTAAGAAAGAGTGTTTAATCGGTTCCAGCAACCTTCCCAAGTTTGCCGACAATCTTTATCGCGATATCGAGGAAGATTTATGGCTGGTGCCGACAGCCGAGGTGCCGCTGACCAATATGCACCGCGATGAAGTTATTCAGCCGGGCGGTCTTCCTATAAATTATGTCGCTTATACCGCCTGCTTCAGGCGGGAGAAGATGTCCGCCGGAAAAGACACGCGCGGTATCAAGAGAGGGCACCAGTTCGACAAGGTGGAAATGTATAAATTCACTGAGCCTCAAAACTCGAACGAAGAATTGGAAAAGATGGTGGATAATGCGGTGGATATTTGCCGCAAGTTGGAAATACCCTACCGCATTAAGAGACTTTGTACCGCCGATATCAGTTTTGCTTCTACGAAAACATATGATATCGAGATGTGGGCTCCCGGTTGTGAGGAGTGGCTGGAAGTCAGTTCCTGCTCAAATTGCGGCGATTTTCAGGCACGCCGGGCAAATATTCGCTACCGTCCGACAGCGGACAGCAAACCCCAGTATGTACATACCCTTAACGGCTCCGGGCTGGCCCTGCCGAGGGTGGTTATAGCCGTAATGGAGAATTATCAACAATCCGATGGCAGCATTGCTGTTCCCGATGTATTACAGCCCTATATGGGGGTAAAAGTAATAAAATAATAATGGTTATCCAGAGGATATTCTAATAAAAGAGAGGCGTAATGGAAGACAAAAAAAGTATTGGCAGAAACGAATTGTGCAGTTGCGGCAGCGGTAAGAAATACAAGAACTGCTGTTACGGAAAGACAGAAGTTAAGGAAGAAATAAAACTAGACAGAAAAACATTCAATCCTTTCAAATTAAATAAGGAAATCGCTTATCTCGGAGAGTTCGGTAAAAACCGCGAGAAGTTTTGTATAGACCAGGAAGAACAATTAAAACTTGTCAACGAAACGATCTCCAAGCAGCAGTTGGAAGAAGCTAATAACAGCGGAAAAACGATATCCTGCCACAGGGGTTGTTCGATGTGCTGTTCACAGTATTTACCAGTTTCGCTACAGGAATGCGAAGCAATAGTTCACTATCTTTATAATCATGAACGGAAGATGTCATCGTTCTTACAGAATTACAAAAAATGGAAGAACAGTATTGACGACCATAAGGGTTTTTTGGAAGACTTCCAGAAGGCTTATGCTGAAATGTGGGATTCCGGATTTAATGTTGAAAAACGACGTAAGGTAGAAGAACTTGGCGCTGAATATGCAAAATATAAAATCCCCTGTCCGTTTTTAAAAGACGATGCCTGCATGATTTATGATATCAGACCGCTTGTTTGTTCATGCCAGGTTGCGGTTACACCGGCTGAATATTGCGACCCGGATAACCCCGATAGCGTTAACCAGGAATTGATACTGATGCTTCCTGAAAACTTCCAGTTTATTCCATTTTACCATGAGAGCTTTAATGAAATGAACCTTAGCGGAATGTGTATGCCGTATGTAGTTCATAATCTGCTCGAAGGCGGATATCTGTATCTAATGGCTTTAAACAGTGAAAAGAGTTTTACAAGCGAAGTTGTTAAAGATGAATATGTAAAGAAAGTCCTGGATGCCCAACTGGATTACTACGAAGAAAACGACCCCGATTTCGAATATGAAGTACAGGAGTCAGATGTGGAAGTCCTGGAACCGGAAGCGGGCAGCCAAGAAATAGAACAAGAGAATAATTAAATATCAATATTTATAAATCAGGGTAAGGCACTCCTTCAATTCTGCCTTCCCCTGATGTTTTTATAGCGACATAGTCTCCAGCGTCCTTCGTCTGGTACATCGTAGGAGCGGCAATCAGTTTTAACAATTCCACAAAATTCTGCATTTGTGAACTTATGTCTTCTTTTTCAAATTTGTTGGTGCTTGCCAGTGCGAAAATGCCGTTAACGCTAGATGAATCGGCACATACTTTTACAAGGTCATTGTATAACAAGCCGGTATTAAAGCCGACAATTAATTTCCAGATACCGGGTCTTAGCTTATTCACCGATTGCAGGTTTTTAATGGCTTCGTTCAGGTTCTCACGGTTCAGTGTGCCTTTGACTTGTATGACGCACCTTACTGCCTCGGGGTTGATGACAACGATATCGCCGGATAGAAAAAGAGGGCCGTATTCGGCTGCGCTGTAAACTATGATATCGCATTCACGACTGCTCTGCCCGTCGGCTGCCAGAATAACACCGCGCCTGGCTGAAAAGTATTGCGATATGCTTTCCCTGACGGCTTCCATGATAATCGCTTCATAATAATCCCCGATAACTTTGGGGTCTTTCAGCAAAGAACGGATAATATCCCTCTGCACCAGTATCTTTTTTTGCACGTTCCAGTAATATTGTTGCATATCTCTCACCTTTTATATTGTACCTGTTATTGTTACGGGTTAGCAATTTATCCGCTGTTTGGCTATAATATCTATGTTATTTATGCCTGCGGAGGGGTGTCCGAGTGGCCTATGGTGACGGTCTTGAAAACCGTTGTCCCCGCAAGAGGACCGTGGGTTCGAATCCCACCCCCTCCGCCATATTAATCTATAATGTATACTTCACTCAGTTTTACCAATCCCAAAGCATTTAACTCGTAGCCTTCTATATAGGGTTTTACCAGAATATAGTTTCTTCCAAAATACAGTGGGATGCAGGCAGAGTCATCAATCAATATTTGTTCTGCCTGCCTGTAAAGTTCAAGGCTGATCTCTTCATGATTCTCTGTGCCGGCCGATTCCAATAAGGCGTCGACTTCCAAATTACTATATTCACCGTAGTTTCCTTCTGAACCCGTAGAAAACAAAATCTGGAGAAAGTTTTGCGGATGCGGATAATCGGCGCTCCACCCCCAGAAAAATATGTTATCCTTTTCTGAAAGAATTTTATATAAAAATTCATTAGGTTCCAGTTGTCTGACTGTTACCTCTATGCCGAGGTTAACTCTCCATTCGTTAATAACGGCATCTACTATGGCGGAAATCCGGCCGCCGTAACCACCATCGGTGATAACTATTTCCGGTAAGTTCGATATGTCACCATAGGATGAAGAAGCGATCAGCGAAAGGGCTGCCTGGGGGTCAAACTCCGGTGACGACAGATTCTCGTTGTATCCTGTCATGCCGAAAGGAATAATCCCGTCTGCTTGCATAACAGTATCGTTAAAGACAAGCGAGACCAATTTCGTTTTATCAATCGCCATATCGAATGCCCGCCGGACATTTACATCATCGAACGGAGGCTGATTGCAGTTGAAACAAATATACATCACGCTCAATTCGGGACTGTTTTTTAACTGGTCATGGAATTCCCCGTTTAAATCTGCGGCCCGGTAAATATAATCCAGCCCGACACTGCAAACATCGATTTCTCCGGTTTCATACATATCGAATTCCAAGCCGGATAGTATTTTATAAACGACAAAATCAAGTTTAGCTGTATCCCCATAATAATCGTCGTTGCGACTTAACACCAGTTCACTACCCTCTGTCCAATCCCACAGTTCGAAAGCACCGGTTCCGTTGGGATCCGTCCACCAATAATAACCGTCGGAAACATTACTTTCATCGACCACAAAAGAAACCGGATAACTCAACTTTTCCAGAAAATATGTAACCGCTTTTTCAAGTGTTACCTGCAGGGTATAATCGTCGATTATTTTTACCCCGCTTATGTGAACGTCTTCCCCATCCAGTACCTCATCGACGCCGAGTATATCTCCAAGATATAAAGAAGCAGTCTGCGACCCGGTTGCCGGATTACAAGCCCGCTCCCATGAATATTTAAAGTCGGCGGCCTTTACTTTTTCCCCGTTATGGAAATAGACATCGTTTCTTAAATAGAAAGTATAAACCAGGTTATCATTGCTGATTTCCCAACTTTCGGCTAGATCGGCAACCGGTTCAAGGTCGTTATCTAAAGTAACCAATCCGCTGAATATTTGAAAGATATAATTTATCGAAACCGAATCACCTGCCTGGGCCGGGTCGAGTGTATACGGGTCTTCACCATAAAGATTCAAAACATCGCCGCTAATCTCTGTCGGTTTGCCCCAATCAAAACTACAGGCGGATGGCAGTAATAGAGATAATATTACGAAAAGAAACGGTATAAAGTTAATTAAAATATTTTTCTTTTTCATAATTTATAATCAGTCATCTTAATCAATTTTGGTAGATTTCGGTAACATAGTTTTGCCATAAATCATTCAACCCGGCTAGATCGAAACCGTAAACCGTAAGCAGCGCATTATCATAAGTGCTCCCATTTTTAAATACAGTTAATAATTGATACATTTTTTGCTGTCCGTAGTTTTCGATAAGAAAGGCAACAATGCTGTAACTTTCGGCATATGACAGATAGCTTTTATCCGAATAAGCCGAGAACGGGCTGCACAGGCTTTGAATGGATATCAACGATTCTCCGATAACTGCCGCTTCCAGGTAATATTCATAATCTTTTTCCAGTTCACCTTCGGCATACATGGATATACCTTCGTTAAGCCATACAGGGATACTGTTATAGGGGTTTGCTGTCATCTGGTCGGTAACCAGATGGGCTATTTCGTGCGCCAACGCTCTCCTGCCCCATTCGATACTCGATTGCGTAATCCCGATGGCAATGGTCCCGTATGAAGGATAAGCTACACCTCCGGTCCATTCCTTGGCAAAGACCATAGCATTTCTCAAGGCATATGAACTGGAATAGATGTAAATTCTTACCGGTGATTCAAGATAGGCTCCGGTATTCTCTCCAAGCCTTGACAGGGTCTCCCGGCATGTTTGCATCAGGTCAGCAGCAAAATCATTATCACCGGAATACCAGTAGAGGGTAACGTTGTTTTGCTTTAAATTGTGCCAGTCATAGTCATCATCGTTGAAATTAACGGATTCTATTTCTGTCGAGTATATATTATTCTCACTATCGGTAACTGTCCACCAGTATTTTATAATTGTACCGGAAGGCATTGAGCCGGTGGTTCTCATATCCCACTCCCAATCGACAGTTATCTCCGATTGAAAAGGCATGGGAACGGCCATTATAATTTCCTGGGTGACGTTGCTGAAACTCTTGCGCTCGACAGAATAATGCAGCCTTATATCCTTGATAAGAATTTCTGTTTCGATATCAAGACTAAAGTCTATTGCATCGGGGAATGAGCTTATTGCCGCAGCCGTCATTTCTACCGCAGTATCCGAGCGGCTTTGCACCTGAAGAGGGCTGATAGACAGCGCTGTCAGCATTATCAGCAGCAAAATAATCGCTGCTTTTCTAAGCATTTTCATCCCCGAGCCCTGCCCTCAGGTAGGCATTTATAAATCCATCAAGATCTCCGGCTAAAACCGATTCGGCATCTCCCACCTGGTAATCGGTGCGGTGGTCTTTTACCATTTTATAGGGATGCAGCACGTAACTCCGGATCTGGTTGCTCCAGCCGGCAACGATGCGTTTGCCCTTGAGTTTAGCCCTTTCTTCTTCCTTTTTTGCCAGTTCCTTGTTCAACAACCGGGAAAGCAGGATTTTCATGGCGCTTTCTTTATTCTGGTACTGAGAGCGCTCACTCTGACAGCTTACCACCGTGCCGCTAGGTATATGTGTTATGCGAACGGCGCTACTGGTCTTCTGCATGTTCTGTCCGCCCGGCCCCGAAGACCTGAAGGTTTCCACTTTGAGGTCGTCAGGTGATATTTTGATATCGACATCCTCTCCCGCTTCCGGCATTACTTCCACCAGGGCAAACGAAGTATGTCTGGCATGGTCGGCGTCGAAGGGTGAAAGACGTACGAGCCTGTGTACTCCGTGTTCCGATTTGAGATAACCGAAGGCATATTCATGAGAAATTTCAAGCACTACATTTTTTATGCCGGCTTCCTCACCCGGTGAAATATCGAGGATTTCGGTATTATATTTTTTACTTTCAGCCCAGCGTAAATACATGCGCATAAGCATTTCCGCCCAATCCTGCGATTCGACGCCTCCGGCGCCGGCATGGATAGAAAGTATGGCCTTGCGGTCATCGTATTCGCCGTTAAATGACAGCTCGAATTCCATGTCATCGAGACGCGATTGGATAGAATCGATTTCCTGACTGATTTCAGTATCCAGAGAGGTTTCTTCCTCCTCGGATGCAAGTGATATCAACTCAGTTATGTCAACAACTTTCTTCTCGACATTCCTCCAGTTTTCGACCGTTTTCCTGGTTTCAGCCAGAAGACGCATTATGTTCTGCGCTTTCTCGGAATCCTGCCAGAAATCCTGGCTGATAGACTGTTTTTCAAGCTCGGCTAGTTCTTTTTCCTTTGCAGGGATGTCAAAGACGCACCATTGCTAACGATATTCTTTGCCTGTAATCTTCAAGTTTGTCCGATAATTCGCTCATGATTCTCCTGTATTCAATTAATATCGATAATCTAGTTTAATTTATTACGCCGCCTGATTACAAATTATTTCCGGCAGCCATGTGCGCCAAACGTGTCGGCTGCGGCAGCCGATACCCCCTGCAACACTGCATAACCCAGCAGATTGCATTTTCAAGGCTTATTTTATGTCCTATCGAGATAAACAATGGCTTGACTCTAGTTTTGGTTCTCAGAACGGCGCCGATTGTTTCCCCGTCGTCAAGTAAATCTGTATAATTACCCGATTCGTCAAAAGGTATTTGATAGTCACCGCATAATCTCGATTTGGCGCATCCTATAGTCGGGATATCCAGCAATATACCCAGATGAGAGGCAATGCCTATTCTCCTGGGATGCGCATAACCATGCCCGTCTACCATTATGATATCTGGCAATACCGCGAGTTCCCGCCATGCTTTTAAAATCAATGGAATTTCTCTGAAAGACAATAATCCGGGGATATAGGGGAAGGTTATATCACCGCAGGCTTTCTTTATTTCAACAATTTCAAGATCCGGGTATTTTAAAATAACGATCGCTGCTTGTCCAAGGTTGCTGTTTCTGGAAACGGATACATCGATTCCGGCTATATAATCGGCGGATAAAACAGAACCGTATTTTATTAAACCGGCAGCTATTTGCCCCTGTAATATCAAGGCTTCCCGGGGAGTAATGTCCGCTTTCCACGGGGATACATCTTTCATAATCACCATTATATATACAGAATAAGCTGGTGACAAACGTTTTATTATAGTTTTATATATAAATACTGTTGACAGGCACATAGCTTTTGTTGCATAATATCACGAAAGTAAGGTAGGAAAGAATTTTAAAATATGGTAAAAATTAGACTAAGACGTATAGGTTCCCCCAAAAAGCCGGCATATCGTGTCGTTATCGCTGACTCGCATTCGCCCAGAAATGGAGCGTTCATTTCCATTATCGGCCAGTATGACCCGATGACTAACCCGGAAACAGTTAATATTAATGAGCAGGAAGCTCTTAAATGGTTAGGTCTAGGTGCCCAACCCACAGTTACCGTTAGTCGTCTGCTTAAAAAAGCAGGTATTTTAGATAAGTTTAAGGCGACAAAGGAGAAATCATGAAGGAACTGGTAGAATATATCGCAAAATCGCTCGTTAACTCGCCGGATGCTGTGGTTGTGACTGAGGAAGAAGGAGAGGAAGGGATTACTCTCAAATTACAGGTTGCCGACGAAGATAAAGGGAGAATAATCGGAAAACAAGGCAGAATAGCTCAGGCTATCAGAACCTTAATCAGAGTAAAAGCTGCTAAAGCCGGTACTCGAGCTACCCTTGATATAATTTAAAACTTTATTTCCCTGAACATTATTAACTTATTTTAAATATTAGACTTATACAAAGCCGACAGGTTATTTTACAGAAATTTTAATCTTTTTAACCGAATAAATAGATGAAAAAAAGGATGGAATAAAATCCATCCTTTTTAAT
>CAZGVH010000021.1:0-11906 GCA_964528955.1 uncultured Dehalococcoidales bacterium
CAAGTTGCTCTAACAACTCGCTTAATCCTTCACCCGTCGTCAATGCCTGTTCGATGGCTTCTTGATTTTTTTCTAGCAAAGGTTGAGCAAGGTCGGCGCCGGAAAAACCGACAGTCTGCTTCGCCAGAGATTCCAGGTCTGCGGTTGCGTCTAGCGGTTTTCCCTTGCTGTGTATTTTAAGTATCGCTTTTCTGCCGACGATGTCCGGACGGTCGAGTGCTATTCTGCGGTCGAAACGTCCAGGTCTCAGCAGCGCTTCATCAAGAATATCCGGGCGGTTGGTAGCTGCAATAACGATAACGCTGGTATTGGTATCGAAACCGTCCATTTCTACCAGTATCTGGTTGAGCGTTTGCTCTCTTTCGTCATGCCCTCCGCCCATACCGGCTCCGCGCTGGCGGCCGACGGCATCTATTTCGTCTATAAATATAATGCAGGGCGCATTGCGTTTTGCCTGGTCGAAAAGGTCTCTTACGCGCGAAGCGCCGACACCGACAAACATTTCTACGAATTCACTTCCGCTGATGGAAAAGAAGGGAACGCCGGCTTCACCGGCGATAGCTTTTGCCATCAGGGTTTTACCTGTGCCGGGAGGGCCGATAAGCAGTATACCTTTGGGTATACGCGCTCCCAGCGCCTGGAATTTTTCGCGCATCTTTAAGAAATCTACCACTTCGTGCAGTTCCTGCTTGGCTTCGTCGACACCGGCAACATCGTCAAATGTGACTGTCGGGGTGCTTGCCGTTAGCATTCTTGCCTTGGAACGCCCGAAGTTCATTGCCTGGTTATTTGCGCCCTTGGCCTGGCTGAAAAGGAAGAATATCAGGAGCCCGAATATCAAAAGGGGCAGGAAGCTTATAAGCAGGCTTCCCCAGTTAAAGCCCCCGCTTTCAATGGAGATTTCCTCGACGTTATCAAGCATAAAACCGGGGATTTCATAGATGCTGATGGTGCTTTCTTTATAGGTTACATATGTAACACCGTCAGTGCCGGTTATTGTCAGTTGATTATCGGTTACAACTATATCTTTAATCTTGCCTTCCTGCGACATCAATATAATATCGCTTAAGGATTTTTCTTCCGGTTTCTGGTCGCCGGGCAGAATAAAGGTGGAAAAAAGTACAGCTATTAATATTATCGCTGCATATACTATTATGGTTCGTTTCCAGTTTATTTTCATTGTTTACCTCGAATAATGTAGTAAAGCCGATATATACTGGTTAATTGGAGAAAAAGAAATCAAGAGAATATCTCATGCGTTACTATTCTAACATAATATTATAACAGAAATAGCCTTACATATAAAAAAATAATACTACAACCGGATCTTTTTAATATATATTATTGTATATTATACAACTTGACGGGTGATTTTATTGTAAAGCATTGAAGCTGCGTTTTAACAGCAGCGTATCTTCTTCCATTATGGGGCTCTCGCAGATTAACATACCGCTGACATTATAGTCCTTAAGAACCCGAAGTAATTCCAGGTACTTCATATCGGAATCCTCGAATGGCAGGTGTCTTTTTTCGCCTTTAGCGGAGTATTCGATGCCGGATACATGGATGTGCATATTGTTAAGCGCTTCTTTTCCCAACGCATTGGATAGCTCGTCTAAAATAGAAGCGAATTCCGCATACGAATTGTAAGCGCCGGTACGGGCGTGCCAGTGGGCGAAATCGACGCAGGGCAGGGTATTCGGCAATTCGGAGCAGAGATTGGTAATCTCGGTAATGGTGCCGAACTGGCTGATCTTGCCGCTGACCTCAGGTCTTAAGGTAATAGCGATTCCCTTTTCCTCCATTTTCTCCAGCACCTCTGAGAGCGCGGTTTTAACGGTTTGGTATGACTGTTCCGAGGAGTCTCCCATGTAGTAGGCAGGATGGAAAACCACGCTTTTTGCTCCGCAGGTATAAGCAATCTCAGCGGCGGTAAAAAGGTAACTCTGGCTGATCCTGATTTTTTGCGGTTCCCTGGCATTGAAATTAAGGGCGTAAGGGGCGTGCGCCGACAACGCTATCCCTGCGTCTTTAGCAAATTTTCCAACCTTTTCGGCATCGGGCTTTTTCAGGTAAACCTGCTGTACGAATTCCAGTTCCATGCAATCGAGACCAAGCTCGGCTACCTGTTGAATTCCCCTCATTGTTAGAAGCTCGCCGTTCGTAGCGCGCGGGGTGCTTAAGGGGATTCCTGCCGTGCCGAATAATAGCTTAGCCATAATAGTTACAGTATAACATATCGACACCGTTTTACCGTAAACCCGGAATCGGGTAGTTGAATCGGATGCTTATTGTCATTCCGGGGTTCTGGTTATCTTCCCTATTTGTAAAAGTGGGAGTGAGGGAGATTTGCTGCATACTGCTCCATCTATTCTATAACTTACAAAATCCCTCTTATTCTCCCTTTGCTAAAGGGAGAGAATCGCGGAGTGCTATTTACTGCCCTCATTTACAACTGTCTTTGCGAGGACGCAACAGGCGGACGAAGCAATCTTTCCTGAATAGACCGTATGGCAGTATTAAAAGAACCGGCAGAGATTGCCATGTCGTCCCTCCATGATTTATATTAGATTCATTCGTCTTCGACTCAGAATGACATTGTAGAGGGACTCCTCGCAATGGCAAATAATAAATGCCGCTCGTCCCCGTACAGGGGTTTTTCTGTTTATGCTATAATAATTTAACAATTACTGATTATTGGAGGCAACAACTGGAAGGTATAGATTTAGCAAGAAAAATAGTAGAAATTGCCAGCGACAAGCAGGCTATCGATATAAGTTTACTGGATGTAAAACAGGTATGCAGTTTTGCGGATTACTTTGTGCTGTGCAGCTGCGACGCCGAAAGGCAAATGGATGCCCTGGCAGAAGAAATAATACGCGTATTGAAACAGCAAAAGATCTACCCGCTGCACAAGGAAGGAACTCCCGAATCGGGCTGGCTGCTTATCGATTATAACGATGTTATCGTACACATTCTCTCTCCGCGTGAGCGGGAGTATTACAGGCTGGATGAGTTGTGGAAGCAGGCCAATCCGATAGTCCGCATCCAGTAATATTCTATTGACACTTTTCTGATTAAATAGTAAACAATCGAAAGCCGCTCTTATAAAATCCCGGTAACCCGGAAAAGAGAGCGGCTTCTTCAATTTTATGCTGCCGGATTCCAATATATAAAAATCGCAATCCCTTTTTAATCACCCTAGTAGGTAAAGAGTTCGTCTTTCTTAAAGAAGAGATTGATCTCGTTCTTTGCCGTTTCTACCGAATCGGAACCGTGAATCGAGTTATGCTCGATATCTACGCCGAGGTCTCCCCTGATGGTTCCGTCGGCTGCTTTAGCCGGGTCGGTGGCGCCCATAATTTTACGAATAAGGTCAATTGCGCCTTCGCCTTCGAATACGGCGGCTACAATGGGCGCTGAACTGATATAGCTTGTCAGGCTTTTGAAAAAGGGTTTATCCTTATGAGGGGCATAGTGCCTTTCGGCAAGCGCTATATCCATGTGCAGCATTTTTATGCCGATAAGCGTCAGCCCTTCTTCTTCGATACGCTTGATGATTTCTCCCGATAATCCTCTCTCCATAGCGTCGGGTTTAACCAGAACCAGTGATCTTTCTACCATTTCTTTCCTTCTTTTATTTTTTACTTTTTAATTACCTGTTTATTATTCTATTTTTTAAGTCAATTATCAAATCAGCAAAAAATGTTACTTTTCGTCATCCGCCAGCGGAGCCATATTTTTATGCTGCGTAATCGGCGGTTTTTTCAAATATATCGGTTGTAAAGCAGCCGGATTGTCAAAACTGCCGGCTATGAGTCTCATATAGCCTAATTCGGCAAGGAATCCGCAGCGGCGCAGGCGGGCGGAAGGGGAGGGAATTATGGCTTTATCTCCCAGTCCGGCTGTCAATTCATCGATAGCAGACTGCGTCAGTTCACCGCAAAAAATGGTTTTCGTATCAGTCTCTTTGCACAATTCTGCGATAGTCGTAATATACTCCGCTTTGATTCTTTGCCATCCTTCTCCGGTTTTTTGAAAAAGTGCCGCCGCCACTTCGTTTCTGCCGGCATTTATTACCGGACATACCGGAAGTCCCGTTGAATTGTGAGCATAGGCGGTCATTTCCAGCGTGCTGATTCCTGCTACCGGAACTCCCAGGCTGAAGGCTATTCCCTTTGCCGTGCTGACTCCGACGCGCAGTCCGTTAAAACTGCCCGGCCCCGTAGCTACGACAATACCCTTAATATCTTCGAATTTAATCTTTCCCTGTTTCAGAAGCTGTGTCAGACGCGGCATAAGTTCCACCGAATGGTTCTGACCGCAGTTCCAGGTTAATTCCGCCAGGATATTCAATTCATCCGCTATGGCAATACCCGCTGTATCCGTCGAAGTATCGATGGCTAAGTGCATGGTTTACTCCGTTCCTTTTTTCAATTTATCCAACAGTTCGCTATATCTCTTTCCGTATGCTTTCAATATTATCTGCCGTTCGTTATCGCCTTTATAAATGATCTCTGCAGAGAGATGCTCTTCCGGAAAGAGGGGCATTCCCTTATTTGCCCATTCTATAGCGCAAATACCCTTACCGTACAGGTAATCGTCGAGCCCGAGTCCGGCGATTTCAGCGATGTTTTCCAGTCTGTAGAGATCCATATGGTAAAGCGTCAGCCGCCCGTAGAGTTCGCGCACCAGTACAAAAGAAGGGCTCAGGGTATATTCATTGATGCCAAGTCCGTAGGCGATTCCCTGTGTCAGGCAGGTCTTTCCGGCTCCCAGTATGCCGGTAAGCAGGATAATATCTCCCGGTATTACCAGTTCTCCGATTTTCCTTCCCAGGTTAACAGTATCCTCCGGGCTGTTGCTGGTTATCTTCAATTCCGCTACCGTATTATTTTCCAAAGTGATTCCAGCCTTTACCTGACAAATTATATGTCTTTCCTTCATTATCCAGCAGCTTAACCTCTTGCTTATCACCGGCAACTATTTTCCCGATAACCGTTACCGGGCATTCCAACTGTTTTTTAACATTATCAACGATGTCGTGTGGGGCGGTAAACAGCAGTTCATAGTCTTCGCCGCCCGAAAGCGACATTTCGAGCGCATCGTTGCCGAAGGCGGTTTTAACGGCAGGGTTAATAGGCACGGCATTTATATCTATTACAGCTCCCGCACGACTGGCTTGGCAGATATGTCCTAGGTCGGCGATCAGCCCGTCGCTGATATCCATGGCACATTTTACTCCGTTTGCGGCCAGTTTTTGTCCCTCTTCGATTCTGGGAAGGGGGGTGTTGAAAGCCTGTAACAGCGGTTTATTTATTTCATCTGAAAATGACAGTTCATTTTTAATTATCCTGAGTCCGCCGGCTGCTGCTCCCAGGTATCCGGTAACCGCTATTTCGTCGCCGGGCATTGCCGCCGAGCGGGTTAACATAATATCGGGGTTCTCCGCAATACCGTATACAATTGAATCTATAAAGACAACCGGGGCTTTACTGATATTCCCTCCGATTATCTTAACTTCGTGTTTATTTCCCAGCTCCAGTATTCCTTCATAAAGTTCAACTACATCATCGACATCTGTCTCTCCAGGCAGAGCCAGCGAGAACAGGGCATATTTCGGGGTGCCTCCCATAGCGGCAATATCGCTCAGGCTGACGGCGAGCGCTTTCCATCCGAGCTTGCACCAGCTTATTTTATCAAGATTGAAATGGACTTCCTGAACCAGGCAATCCACCGTTGCCAGATTCACCGCAGAATCATTTCGCCAGGCAGCGGCATCGTCACCTGTATCTATCAATATATTTGAAACGCATTCCGGTTTATTTTTATCTATCAGGTTGGACAGTATATTGATTAACCCGAATTCGCCCAGCTCACTTATTTTCATATCGAAATTATAACACGTGCCAATATGACCCACAAAAAATAAAAAAAATTTTTTTATTAAAAGCAAATTACTCACCAGGTACTTGAAAAAGGGCTTGACGTCAATGGTAAAATAAATAGTAGGGGTTTACGTGGAGGGATGTGTCCCGTTTTATTTTTGAAATTAATCTTTTTTAAATACAGGAGCGCAAGTTAGAAGTAGCAGGCATTTAAATTTTTTATACTGATTTCTATTAGCAGATTGCATCATATAAGAGTTTATTAATATAGTATTAGCAAGGGATTGTTGGTTTGTATTTTCTTTAATCCTTCCGCACTTTATCCTTTATACGGCCAGCGCTTTTTTATGGTTGCGCCATAAGAGTTTTTCTGCTGTAAGATTTACGGTAACTTTACGTTGGATTTATCGTTGTTATTATATAATTCATTGTTATTAATCCGGTATTTTACCTGATAGGAGAGTTGGGTTTGATTTATAATTATTCTGATTTTGTATTTAAAGCACCGTCCGTGCTGTCTAGGGCTCGTCGAATACTGATAAAACCGATGTCCGGTTATCCGGTTTCATATCCGGTAACTACCAGCCGCGAAATGCTGTCCAATATTATCAAGGGGATTAGAAAAGTCACCGATGCCGATATTCTGATACTGGACGGAACCCCTAACGGAGGGCCGATTTCACCGATTTACCAATCACTGGGCTATGATTTTCCCAGGATAATAACGCTTGATGTCAATGATTGCGTCTGGGTGGAAGTCGATAATCCGCTGACCAAGCCGCTGGCTGTGCCGACGTTCTGGATTCCAAATGTAGTTTTATCGAGCGATTACCTGATATCGGTATCGCCCTTGAAGGTGGTAAACGGTTTCGGGCATCTCAGCATCATGAACCTCCTGAGCCTGCTGCCGAGTAAAAAATACGGCAACAGCGCCAAAGGCGGCTGGGCTGAACTTTACAGCCTGGGGATCGAGAAAGTGATCGCCGATCTTTATTTCACCATGCCGTTCGACCTGGGTATCGTTGAAGCGCGCCAGAAGTTCATCACTAAAAACGAACCGGCTAAAGGCGAAATCGAAGAATGCGGAAAGATTTTCACGGGAGAGCTCTACAAGGTGGATGTCGAGATATCGCATACACTGGGTATAAAAACCAATTACCTGGAATTGATAAAGGAATCTATGGCTGAATTCGGTTTATAGATATCAGGGTTTATTGCCAGGTTTAACGTCTGGGCGTTAAAAAGAGAGTTATTGGTGCAATTGGTGACAGTGCCCTGATAAATTTATAATCGTCCGTCGGTCTGGTGGTGGAAGGGTGGTTTGTGTATTTCAGTGTCTTATATCGAAGCTGTTAAAAGTTCCGGTATAATCCCCGTAGCCGGTTGTAATCTGTTCTACAACTGCGTTCGGAGGGCCGACCTTCAGATGGCTGATAAGCCTTTCGAGTGATGTTCTTTCACCTTCGGCATAAACCTCGACGCTTATTCCGTCAGAGAGGTTTCTTACGTATCCGAATAAACCATATTCAGCTGCCTTGCAGCAGGTGAAATCCCTGAAATAGACACCCTGGACACGCCCGTGTACCAGAACTTTAACCGAAGCTTTATCAGCCATCCCGTTCATGTTTTATTAGAAAGCGCTACTCTTCCTCGGACTCCTGTTTTCTCTTTTTCTTGATTACCTCTACTACCGGCGGTTGTTCCAGGATTTCCGAAATGTTTGCTTTCTTGGCATTCTTCTTGGGTTTTTTAGTTTCACGTTTGATATCTCTTGATCCCATATGTCCTCCTTGTTTCTTGTTTAGTAATGTTATGTTTATACTAGAAGTTTAGCAAAGCATTCTGTGGCTGTAAAGTCATTTCAGCTTTTCGAGCGCCGACTTGGCAGCCTCGGTTTCGGCGATTTTTTTACTTTTACCGGTTCCTCTTCCCAATAAAGTTTTGCCCACCTTGACTTCAGCAGTAAAAATCCGTTTATGGTCGGGGCCTGTTTCCGCCACGATGAAATAAACCGGGGTCACCTTTTCTTTACCCTTGCGTGCCTGATAAATATGCTGCAATTGTGATTTATAATCGATACAGCTATCGTTTTCTCCCGGTTTTGTCAGTTCCATTTCGAACAGTTTTAGCAGGAAGCTGCGTGTTATTTCCAAACCTTTATCTAGATAAACTGCTGCTATCAAGGCTTCCAATGCCCCGGCAAGGTTGGCTTCCTTGGATCGGCCTCCGCTGATTTCTTCCCCCTTGCCCAGCAGCAGACAATTCCCTAATTCAATTGTTTTGGCGATTTCTGCCAGTTTCGATGTGCATACCAGCGTAGCCCTGAGTTCCGTCAGTTCTCCTTCGGTATATTCGGGGTATTTTACGTACAGTTCTTCGGCTATCAACATATCCAGTACAGCATCTCCTAGAAATTCCAGTCTTTCGTTGGAATAGGGGGCAATAGCCGGGTATTCGTTAACATATGAGCTATGCGTTAATGCCAGCTTGAGCAGCTCATTATTTTTAAACTGGATTCCGATACATTTTTGAATATCCGCCGGATTGTTCAATTCCTGTTTTCTCCCTTACGAATAATATAGCATAAATTACGGGTAATATGTGTAAAAATAAAATCGGTTAACGATAGCGAATCACAAAGATATCCATTGAGAGATTCTATATCGACTTTGCCTTGAAATCCTCTACGTGATATAATTTTTGCAGTACTGGGGATTAGTCTAGCGGTAGGACAGCGGACTCTGGATCCGTGAGGAGAGGTTCGAATCCTCTATCCCCAGCCAATCTTCACAATACTTCGGTCAGATGCAAGGTGTTAAGATGAAATACACCATCATTATCGAAAAAGGCCGCGAATCCGGATATGTGGTATATGCTCCTGCCTTAAAAGGCTGTGTCTCTCAGGGAGCAACCAGAGAAGAAGCCTTAAAAAATATCAGGGAAGCGATGGAGTTGTATATCGAAGCCCTCATTGAAGACGGCTTGCCTGTTCCCACGGAAGTAGGCAAGGATACTGTGGAGTTAGAGGTTGCCGCTAAATGACGAAACTCCCTCGCGGGATATCGGGCAAAGAAACTATCAGGGCTTTAGAGAAAGCCGGTTTTTACATCAAGAGACAAAAAGGCAGCCATGTCGTATTGAGAAGAGACAATCCTTTCGCTCAAGTCATTGTTCCCGAACATAAAAATATCGATACCGGAACATTATCATCTATTCTCGATGGAGCAGGAATGACTGCCGATGAATTCATTGAACTCTTAAAATAGCTATAGCTACCCCAAATTCCTCTTTATCTCCTCAAGTTTATTTTTCTTGATTTTCCCTTTGGCATATCTTTTCTTAATAATTAATAAAATCCAAAACACATACAAATAAGAAGAATGTAATTGCCACTATCCCCAACACTAATCCTGCTATGGACATATTTCTGCTAACATGATGAGAATTATTCCCTGCTTGTTTAATACCTATTATTCCCAGAATGATGGCTGTAATCCCGGCAACCGGCAGTAAATAAAAAAGAATATCCATCATCCAATTTTCTATAAAAAATGAATGGGAGCTTTGGGAGGTATACGTGGCTACCATTGTATTGATGATAATAATTGCAAAGATACCTATACTTCCAGATACCAGAGAAACTATTGCGTTAACACCTACTTTCCGTTTAATGACAGGTACATCGGTTGGTCCGTTAGTTATTTCCATTTTTCATTTAACCACCTTCCCATTTATATCTGATATGATTATACACCTTATTAATATATAACAGTGTTTTATCTTACCGAACTCAATACCCCGACCGTAAGATCACGGGAAGTTTATTTGTAATGCTGAATTCATAAGGGACTAATGAAGTCCAGATGAATCGGGATTTTATTCAGGCTTGCCGGAACTCAACATCCGGGGAGGATAAAATTGCCGTTCGTATCATTTGTCATGCTCAGGATGAGCGGATATTATTAGAGCCGTTCGTGGTCTTGTCCCAGTGTAACGCGGGATGAGCCTGTCGAACCATAACGGCGTAGATATCACCAGTCTGGTTTTCGTTAAAATCCTTCGACACGCTCAGGACAGGCTCCACGAACGGAAATCAGGTAACGTTTAATGCTTGATAAAGATTATAATATCAGGCCTTCTTGTTCAGAAAATTCGCCAGGTCATCATAACCTATCAGGCCGATGATTTCTCCCTCCCTGACCACCGGCAACAGGTCTACTTTTTCCTCCTGGAAAATCCTTACCGCTGCTATCAGGTCGGCTTCGGGCGGAAGTGACCTGAGATGGCTGAGAGGCGTCATTACTTCGCTTGCAGTTTTTATGCTCCATTGCTGTTTATCAAGCTTCCTCAATAGGTGCATGTTTACCAGTCCCAGCGTTTCACTGCCGGACGTTATCACGAGGTAGCTTTTCCTGTTTTGCCTGATATATTCGTTGTACATATCCTCGATGCTGATGTATGCCGGTATTTTTACATAGTTCGTTTTCATCAATTCGGCAACGGTGTACCTCTGCAATTCCTGCTGTACTGAAACGCGGCGGGAACTGCCGGTTGCGGCATTGCTTAAAAACCAGCCGATAAAGGCCAGCCAGAGTCCGTTGACGATATTTCCCGTAAACATAATGACGATACCGGCGGCTATCATCAGGTAGGCGATGACTCTGCCTATATTGGCAACCCATTGGGTAGCCTTGTGCGGGTTTTTACTCACTTTCCAGATAATAGACCTCAATACCCTGCCGCCATCGAGCGGAAAGCCGGGGAGCAGGTTGAATACCGCCAGTGACAGGTTGATCCAGCCCAGCCAGAAGGCGATTTCGGTAACGACGTCGAAGCGGGGAGACGGTAAAAAGAAATAGAGAACCCAGAATATGATTCCCAGCACAATACTGGTAAGCGGACCGGCAATGGCTATTTTAAATTCTACCCCTGGTTTTTCCGGTTCACGCGAGATATTGGCAAGTCCTCCGAATATGAAGAGTGTTATCGAACTGACAGGAATGCCGTGTTTCTGGGCGGTAATGCTGTGTCCCAGTTCATGAGCCAGCACGGAGGCAAAAAACAGCAGGCTGGTAATCAAACCGGCAACAACCGCTTGGGCGATGCTCCAATCCGGGAATACGGAAGGGAAGTAATTGGCGGCCAGCGACCAGGTTACCAGCAGGAAAATGAAGAACCAGGAATAATCGATATTGATCGTAATACCCGAGAGCTTTCCGATGGTGATGCCGCTTCTGGCCATAGGTCTCCTTTTTAATATGTTTTAAGGTTTGAAGAATGAGTTTAATATGTTATCCGATGAAATGTCAAAAAAAATTTTAAAAATTTAAGATTCTTTAAATTAAAGATATTGCAATCCGTCTATGATATATGTATAATGTTGTACATATAAAATAGTACAAGCTAATTAGGGTATTTTTACCAGTAGTCTTCTAACCCCATACTCTCTGTCTACGCCGCAAGGCTTCGGATAACCAAGTATTTAAAGGAGGAAGACATAATGTACAAGAAGATTCTTGTCCCGCTCGACGGCTCGAAAACAGCCGAAGGTGTTCTGCCGCACGCCAAAGCCCTCGCATATTCGGAAAAAGCGGAGCTGGTTCTGCTTAATGTCGTAGCAAATCCTGCTGTCGAATTCGCTTTTTCGGACCCTTCGATTGCCGTACAAACAATTGCCGAGGAAGAAGCGCTCGGCAGGAAGTATATGGATGGAATCGAAGCGCAGCTGAAAGCAGAGGGTTATAAAATTACTACGCTTATGAAAGGCGGTTCTGCGGCGAACGTCATTCTGAAGACTGCCGAGGAGATCGGCGCCGACATTATCGCTATGTCGACTCACGGACGCACCGGTCCGGCACACTGGATAATCGGCAGCGTCACCGAACGCGTGGTACATCATTCCAGGATTCCTGTAATGCTGATTCGAGCGAACAATTAGTATTATTTCCCCCCGTGTATCATCAAAAATTTAAATCGAGAGGAAAAAAATGAGTGAACTGGTAAAATCAGCTAAAAACG
>CAZGVH010000022.1:0-11801 GCA_964528955.1 uncultured Dehalococcoidales bacterium
CAGGTGCTTTTTATCGTGCGCGCCTTCGGCGGCTACAGCCTGGGGCAGGCGGATATCTTCCGCAAAGCCATGGGAAAGAAAAAAGCCGAAGTTATGGTAAAAGAAAAAGCCAACTTCATCAAGGGTGCCGAAAAGAACGGCTACACCGCTGAAATAGCCGAAACGGTTTATGCTTTAATAGAACCCTTTGCCGGCTATGCTTTTAATAAAGCGCATGCCGTTAACTACGCCCTGATCGCTTACCAGACAGCCTATCTCAAGGCGCATTATTCCATCGAGTATCTGACCGCACTGCTGATTGCGGCAGACGGGCAGGCGGAAAAAATCAGCGTGGCGGTGGATGAATGCCGCAGGATGGGAATAAAAGTGCTTCCACCCGACGTCAACCGCTCCGAAGTCGATTTTGCCATCGAAGGAATGGAAGACGGAACTCAGGGCATTCGCTACGGGTTGGAAGCTATCAAGAACGTAGGAAAGAATGCCGTCGAGCCCATAATCGAAGAAAGAAAAGCTAACGGCGAATATAAAACCATCGAGGATATGTGCCGCCGCGTGGATATCTGCGGCATCAATAAGAGAGTAATGGAAAGCCTGATAAAAGCCGGAGCGATGGATAGCCTGGGAGACCGGGGTACTCTGCTCGGCAACATCGGAGTGATTATGTCGGCAGCCCAGCGCGAGCAGCAGTTGAAAAGCTCGGGGCAATCCACCATGTTCGACCTGTGGGGCGACACCGTCAGCGTTCCCATGCCCAGCTTGAACCTCGAATCTGTCGAAGTCTCCCGCAAGGAGATACTGGACTGGGAGAAGGAGCTTCTTGGCGTTTATCTCTCCGAACACCCCTTCAGCCCCTTTGCCGAGAAAGCGATGGCGGAAAACACCATGCTCTGCGGGCAGGTGGACGAGGAAATGGACGGACAGACGGTGATGGTAGCTGGAATGGTCTCATCTATTCATCACATCGTCAACAAGGAAGGACAGGCATCGGCCAGCGTAACACTGGAAGATTTGAACGGCAAACTGGAAGTAATGGCCTGGTCGCGTGTATTTGCTTCCACAAGGGATTTGTGGGTAGAGGGGAATATTCTTTTGGTGGACGGCAAGGTAAGAACACGCGGAGACCGCCCGCAGCTGGTTTGCGAACATGTACGTATTTATAACCTGGAGGACAAGACATTGGCGAAAAAAGTCGTAGCACCCAAATTTTTCGAATCGCCGAAGGCTAACGAAGAAACAGTAAAAACACCCGGTAAAACCCGCCGCCTGACTGTCAGGCTGAAACAGACGGGAGATGAAGCCGGGGATATCAAGCGATTACATGACGTTATCGATATCCTCAACGAATATCCGGGAGACGATGTCGTTAATATCATTGTGGATAACGGAAGCAAGGTATTTGTCATGAAGATGCCCAATATGCACATCGGGATAACTTCGAAGATGATGTCGCAGCTGGCGGATAAGGTAGGGGAAGACAGGATTGCCACCGATGACGAGTAGGAAATGAAAGTCATTTATAAAATAACTTATCCGAACGGGAAAATATATATCGGTCAAGATGTTAAAGATATTATTGATTATTTTGGAAGTGCTGATAGTGATTTGATAGCCAAAGACTTTACACGCGAACAACGGCGAGATTTTACTATCAGAAAAGAAATAATTTGGGAATCTGAAACTGCCTCAAATAAAGAGGTAAACCAATTCGAAATAGATTATATACTAAAATATCACTCAAATAATCCATCGATTGGTTACAATCAGCATCCTAAATTCAAGGGATAAACCACTCAAGCCGTTCGTGGTGAGCTTGTCGAACCATAACGGCGTCGATTCTAAATTGATTATATTTAAAATCCGTTCGTTTGACCCTTCGACACGCTACAAGGGCGAACGGATTTTTTATTTTCAATGTCATTGCGAGACCCGATGTATTAATGACCGGAACTTTCCTTTGCTGAAGGCTTTAAAAATAAAATAGTACTCGTACTAAAATACCCTGATCCCGAATTCTTTCAAGGCGTTCATAAGCGCGTAAACAGGAAGCCCGACCACGTTGAAGTAATCGCCTTCGATTTTTTCCACGAATAACGCCCCCAACCCCTGTATGGCATAGGCTCCGGCTTTATCCAAAGGCTCTCCTGTCTTTACATAAGCATCGATTTCTTCGGAAGTCAGCTCTTTAATATACACTTTTGTTTCCACATTACCGGATATGGTTTTACCGCAGGCGGTATCTATGATGCTGTAGCCGGTAATAACCAGGTGGCATTTGCCGCTGATAGATTGCAGCATTGCCCGCGCTTCCTCCGCCGTCCCCGGTTTGCCGATTATCCTGCCCTCGAGAACACCGAAGGTGTCAGCCCCGATGATTAAGGCATCCGGGTATTTTCCGGCAACCGACTGCGCTTTTTCCAGAGAGATTTGCACTGCCAGTTGATGCGGTTCCAATTCAGAAGACAGATTTTCACGGCAGTTGCCGGCATCCACCTCGAAACAAAGCCCTGTCTTTTCCAGTAATTCCTTTCTGCGCGGCGATGCGGAGGCCAGTATTATCCTTCTTTTATTATTCATAATTTCTTAGTTATTACAGAGAATTCAGCGCCTCGGATAGCACCCGCTTCATATCTTCATCCTGCAGGCTCAGTTCCTCCCAGCGGGCTTCCAGAGCCTTAATGCGCTCAAGTACCTGTTGATGTCTTTTGGTTGCTTCTACTACGGCTGCTCCGTCATTACATTTCGTCTCATCGGTATACAGGGCTTCCAGGGCAACCTTCTCTTTCTCCAGTTTAAAGATTTCTGTTTCGATTTTTTCTATCTCTTCCTTCAGCGGTTTCGACCTGCGAAAATAATCGTTGCGTAACAGGGCTTCATCGTTTTTACGCCGTTTCGTATCATCGGAAGCGGCTTTTGATTTGTTTCCTAAAGACGATGTGGCAGCGGTCTCTCTTTCTTCCCTTTTTTCAGTATAGTAATCGTAATCACCGAGGTATACTGTAAGATTGCCGTCTTTTACCTCGATTATCTTGTTGGCAACTTGATTGATAAGCAACCGGTCGTGAGTAATAAAACACAGCGTACCGTTATATTCTTCCAGGGCATCGGTAAGTACCTCGCGCGAGGCAATGTCCAGGTGGTTGGTAGGCTCGTCCATCAGTATCAAATTTGCCGGTTTCAATAGCATTTTAGCAATGGCCAGGCGCGCTTTTTCGCCGCCCGAGAGTACGGATACCGTTTTAAAAACGTCGTCACCGGCAAAAAGGAATGCTCCAAGAATGGAGCGCAATTGCTGGTCGGACGGCTCTGTGGATACCCTTCTGAGTTCGGATAATAAATCGTTCGACGGGTCTAAAAGCTCCAGCTGGTGCTGCGCATAATAGCTTGTTTCAACCTTATAACCCAACAGCCGTTCCCCGCTATCGAAAGGCAGGACTCCGGCGAGGATTTTTAAAAGAGTGGTTTTTCCGGCTCCGTTAGGCCCCACCAGCGCCACCTTATCCCCGCGTTCGATTGTCAGGTCGATTCCCGAGTAAATTTTCTTATCCCCGTACGACTTAAAAACCTTTTTCAGGGTGATTACCTCACGCCCGGCCGGCTCCGGCTCGGCAAAGCTGAAATTCACTTTTTTGGTGATGCGCGGGACTTCGATCCTGTCTATTTTAGCCAGCATTTTAAGGCGACTTTGCGCCTGTTTCGCCTTGGTAGCCTTGTAACGAAACCTGTCGACGAACTCCATCTCTTTGGCGATTTTTTTTTCCTGCCGCTGGGCAGCCGCTTCCAGTTTTTCCAACTCGTTCTGCCGCATTTCTATATAGCCGTTATAGTTGCCGTTGAAACGCACCGGTTTGCCGTTTTCGATTGCCAGTATTTTGTTAGTTACCTTGTTCAAGAAAGACCTGTCGTGAGACGTTAAAAGCACCGCACCCTCATAACGCATCAGGTAATTCTCGAACCAGATGCAGGATTCCAGGTCGAGGTGATTGGTGGGTTCATCCAGGAGCAACAGGTCGGGATTTATCGCCAGCAATCTTGCTAAAGACGCCCGCATCAGCCAGCCGCCGCTGAATTGATTTAAAGGACGGGAAAAATCAGCGGTAGAAAAACCCAGCCCGCATAAAATCACTTTGGCATGATGCTCGATATCGTTTCCGCCCAGAAGTTCGAAACGGTGCTGCAATTCCCCCAGTTCATCGAGCAGGGCAGACCTTTTAGCGTTATCGGAAATATTTTCGAGCTGATGTACTATTGCATCGATACGTTCTTTTACAGCTTTCGTTTTTTCACAGCACCCTGCAATCTCTTCCAGTAAAAGTTTTTCTGAAAAAGGCTCTACATCCTGTTTCAGATATCCGACCGTTATTCCACGCTGCCGGGTAATTATGCCATCATCGGGGCTGATGTTGCCGGCTATCATCTCGAAAAGCGTCGTTTTGCCGCAGCCGTTGGGCCCGAGGACTGCAATGCGGTCGTGTTCGTCTACGCTCAACGATAAACCTGAAAAAAGAGTGCGCAGACCGAACGATTTGGCAAGATTAGTTATATTAAGCATATTGACCCGAAATAATTACAATGAGATGCATAATTGATTATACATTTAAAAAGCGGGTTTGGGGAAATTTTTATAAGACGTAAACAGTCAGTTAAAAGATATTCTGAAAAAACAATCCGACAATCACAAGTCGGTTGCATCAGTGGCAATAATTTTTTCCACCCTCAGGAATGCAGCGACTACATCGGGAGCAAATTGGGTCCCCGACCCCTTTTTAATTTCCTCGACAGCAATAGCATTGCCCAGTGATTTACGATACGGACGGTCGCTGGTCATGGCATCGTAGGCATCCGCCAGTGCCATAATGGCGGCTCCGACCGGAATCTGCTCACCGGACAAGCCGTCCGGATAGCCGCGTCCGTCGAAACGCTCGTGGTGCAGGCGCACCATATCGAGAATTTCCTGCTCATCGACAATGGGTTTTAAAATACGCTCGCCGATTGCCGGATGCGTCTTGATATGCTCGAATTCCTCCGGAGTTAGCTTACCGGGTTTGTTAAGTACCGCTTCCTTTACCCCGATCTTGCCGATATCGTGAATCAGACCGGCAAGCCTGATATTTTCAAGGGCTATATCTTGCAGACCCATTTCCCTTGCGATAATCAGGGAAATCTCGGATACACGCCCGGAGTGACCGCTGGTATATTCATCCTTGGCATCAAGCGCCAGAGCCAGCGCCGTAACTGCATTCATAAAAGAATTACGGATTTTATCCGCCTGTACTTTTACTTTTTCTTCGAGGTGCTGCTGATAATCGAGGACTTCCAGTTCCAGCCTGCGGGTATTCAGTGCACGCCTAACGCTGATCGCTACTTCGTCAAGGTTATACGGCTTGGTAAAATAGTCGTAAGCCCCCAGCCTGACGCATTTGATAGCGGTTTCGGCATCCCCGACAGCGGTTGCCATGATAACTATGGTATCCGGATAAATTTTCTTTAGCTCAGGCAGCAGTTCAACACCGGAACCGCCGGGCATCATGATATCCAGGATTGCCAAGTCGGCAGGTTTTTCCTGCATTCTTTCCATAGCCTGCTGCGAGTTTCCCGCCTCTATACATGTGTATCCTTCGGCCCTCAACTTATGGCAAAGTAGCCGCCTGATAACTTCTTCGTCATCGACTACCAGTATCATCCAGGAACTGTTATCGATTTTCTGCATTATTCCCCTCTCCGGTTTCCTCAGGAGGATTTACAGGCAATTCAACCACAAATGTAGCGCCTTTCCCGGGTTTGCTTTCGGCATAGATGTTACCGTGATGTTGCGCAATTATACCATGACAGATGCTCAATCCCAAACCGGTGCCTTTCCCAACTTCCTTGGTAGTAAAAAACGGGTTGAATATACGTTTAAGGTTCTCCGCAGAGATACCTGGACCGTCGTCCTTGAAAGAAACCCTGACCATTTCTCCGGCCAGTTCGGTTTTTATAACCAGCGTTCCTCCGTTGTTAGCCTCTTTCATGGCGAATTCCGCGTTAATGACGATATTCAAAAATACCTGTTGAATCTGGAAGTAATCCATTAATACCTGAGGCAGTTCTTCAGCGAAATCCCTGATAACCTGTATATTGTTTACCTTTTGGTCGTATGCCCGCAGCTCGAGTACTTTTTCGACAGCCTGATTAACGCTCGACAACTGCGCCTGATTCGGATGCTTGCGGGCAAAAACAAGCAGGTTTTTAACTACCCTGGCTGCTCTTTGCCCTTCGCTGTTAACCAGTTGCAGGTCTTTCAATATATCATCGGGGATATCCCCTCTTTCCATTAGCAATTGAATGATACCGATAACGCTGGTGAGAGGATTATTCAACTCATGAGCGATACCCGAAGAAAGTTCACCGATGGATGCCAGGCGGTCGGTCATTATCATCCTTTCTTCCATCTTCTTACGTTCCGTGATATCCTCCATAATGTGCACCGAACCGGTCATTGCGCCTTTATCATCGAATATCGGATCTACCACGGTATGCAACCATTTCTCTCCGATCATGCACTCTAATTCTTCCCGGTGCCCGCTTTCTAACATCTTTAAATGCGGGCATCCTTCTATATAATTTTCCGAGCCATGCACCAGTTTGTAACACTTTTGATTTATTATGTTTTCTCCCGGTTTTCCGACCAGTTCATTCATCGCCTGATTGCAGCGGATGATAGTGCCGTCGAGAGCCAGCAGGCAGATAGAATCGTTCATGGAGTTAAATGTTGTTTCCCAGCTATCCAGCGATTCGCGGAGCTTGCTTTCGGACTGGATTAATGCCTTCTCTATTTGTTTGATTTGCGTAATATCGTTAAAGGTAGTATATACCTGGTATGCTTCTTTTTCGTTTTCCCTGAACTGTGGTATGGCATTGATAACTATCCAGCGATAGCCCTTCTCCCGGATATTGAAGACGCCCATCACCACATCCCCCACTGCTTTACCAGTCTTTAGAGAGACCACAGCTGGATGTTCATCTCCCGGAAAGGGAGAGCCGTCTTCGTGAATAGCATGCCAGCTTGGGTCGAATGAGGTTTTCCCTTGCATTTGCGACAGCGTCAGCCCCAGTATATGTTCGGCAGCCTTATTAGCCGATATTATCTCGCCTTCCCTGTTCTGATATACGACACCCTGGGCCATCGTCTCGAACAGGGTGCGGTATTTCTCTTCGCTGATTCGTATTTTTTCCTCCGCTTCCCTGCGCTCGCTTATATCAAGACAGGACCCGATATACCCTATAAAATTACCCCTGGCATCGAACCTGGGAGTTCCATTATCTATAATCCACCTGTATTCGCCGTCATGATAACGCAAGCGGTATTCCATGGAAAACGGTTGCCTGCTATCGAAGGCTTTTACGTATGTATCTATACAACCGGCTAAATCATCGGGATGCACGCCCTCTGCCCAACCGTTCCCCATTTCCTGTTCCATGGTACGCCCGGTAAAGTTCAGCCATGGCTCATTAAACCAGTTGCATAGTTTATCGGTTCCCGACATCCATACCAAAGCAGGCGATGTATTGGCAACTGTGCTGAAAAGATGCTGTGATTCACGCAGTTCGTCTTCCGCTTTTTTACGCTCGGTGATATCGCGGCAGACACAGAAAATCAGTTTTTGTCCGGCAAAAATGGCGCCGTTAGTGCTTATCTCGACATCATAGATACTGCCGTCTTTGCGGCGGTGTTTCGTCTCGAAATAATCTCCTTTTTCATCGACAGTGCGTAACATATCAACCAGTTGTTCTCGTGAGGACAGATATTCCCAATCCCATACATGAAGTTTGACCATTTCAGATGGTTTATAGCCAAGCATTTCAGCAAAACGCTGATTAGCCTCATACACCCCGCCGTTTTGGTTAAGAATGACAATTCCATCTCTCGATTGCTCTATTAAAATACGGCGGCGCGTGGCTTCGTCTTTAAGTGCTTCCTCAGCTTCCTTACGCTCGGTAATGTCCTGCCCTGTAGAAAGTACCCCAATCGTTTTCCCTTCATTATCCTTAATAGAGATAAAATGCCATTCGATAAAACGTTCTTTACCGTTCTTTGTAACAATTACATCTATATTGGATTCCGGATTTATAATTTTTTTAGCCTGTTTAAATACTTTCCTGGTTTTTTCCCGGTTTCTTTCCGGTAAAAAGGTATCGAACCAGTCTTTACCCCTTGATTCATCGATTGTATAACCAGAAACGTTAGTCATATACGGGTTGAAATCGACAATACGCCCTTCCGCATCCAAAGATAAAATAATCGTCTGCGCGGTATTGACTATGTTTTGTGCGTATTCCTTTTCCTTTTTTAACGCTTCTTCTGCTATTTTGCGTTCCGTTACATCGGAATAGAAGCCCTGTGTGGCAATAACTTTATCTCCCAAAAACCTCGGGGCGGCGCTGCCTTCTACATAAACGATGCTGCCGTCTTTTTTCTTAAACTTGGCTTCTACAAAGGGAAAATATTTTCCCGATATAACTTCCCGAAACATGTTGGAGCAATGTTCCAATGAGTCGGGATGTATGATATCTTCAAGCGTTATTGCATTTAAATCTTCCTCGGAATAACCCAAAATATTATGCCAGGCTTTATTTACAAAGAGAATGCTTCCGTCCGTACCGATACTTTGAATTATCTCATGCGTGCTCTCGGCGAAAGCACGGTAACGTTCTTCGCTCTCTTTCAATGCCTCCTCAGCCTGCTTTTGGGCGGTAACGTCTTTATGCTGACATATGCCATTAACGACCTTGCCGTCTTTGTCCCTGACGGCAGACATCACTATATCGATTATTTTATGAGTCTTTTCTTCCGATTCTATCTGGCTTTCTCTCTCAGTATAGTAATCGATGGTAAAATTGACAGTCTTCCCTTCCTTAAAAACGCTCTCTACCAGGGGCAGCAATCCCTGCTCGATAACCTGTTTATCCTTAAATACGTTATATTTCCCGACGACGCTCTCATCGGTTATCTTCAGCAGGTCTCTGAGAGCCTGATTAATCCTGATAATAGTACCCTGACTATCGGATATCCACATCGAATTCGGGGTATGTTCGATTACATTATCAAGGAATTGTTCGTTATCTTTCAGCGCTTCCTGTGCTTTAATGCGCTCGGTGATGTCCATATCTACCCCGCGATAACCCAGCAGATTTCCATCTTTATCGAGGATGGGAGCGGCATTCGTATCCAGAATAACAATAGAGTCGTTTTTATGGACATTGGGGTTGGCAAAACTGCGAAAAGGCTGTTTTTGTTCGGCAACCGCCATAGATGTCTTTGTAAATTCTTCCCGCACGTCCGCTGGATAGAAGTCATAGAAATGTTTCTTGCCCACAATCTCTTCCGTGGTATAGCCGAGAATTTTTTCCACAGACGGGCTGGAATAGGTATATTTTCCTTCGGCATTTATTTCCCATATCCATTCATCGGCGCTGTCAGCTACCTGCCTGAAACGTTCCTCGCTTTTTATTAAACCTTCCTCCGCTTTTTTGCGCTCGGTAATATCGGAATCTATTATTAGCGAAGCTTTCTCTCCCAGCCAGTCAATGCGTACCACACTACGTCTCAACCAGCGCAGGCTTCCGTCTTTATGTATAATCCTGACATCATAACTGCTGGGGGCAGGTTCGCCCCGCGCCCTCATAGCGGCATATTCGGCAACTCTTGCCCGGTCTCCTTCATAAATTACATCAAAGGGATTAAGGGACTTGAGTTCTTCGATGGTATAACCGGACATTTGTTCGTTCTGACTGTTTGCAAACAGAATTTTACCACCGCGCATAATTGCCACTCCGACCGGGATGTTCTCCACCAGCAAGCGGTATTTTGCCTCGCTTTCCTTTAATGCTTCCTCGGCTTTATGGCTCTCGGTGATGTCGGTATCCAGCACCAGCGTAGCTCTCTCCCCCAACCAATCAATCTGTAACACATTGCGTCTCAACCAGCGCAGAGTACCGTCTTTACGGATAATCCTTAAATTATAAGTATCCGGCGCAGATTCCCCTCTTGCCCTCATAGCGGCATATTCGGCCACTTTATTACGGTCTTCCTCATAAATTACGTTAAAGGGGTCTATCGCTTGAAGTTCTTCCAGTGTATAACCGGATATTTTTTCGTCTTGGCTGTTGGCAAATAAAATTCTATTTCCATATACTATGCATACTCCGACCGGGATGTTCTCCACCAGCAAGCGGTATTTTGCTTCGCTTTCCTTTAATGTTTCCTCAGCCTTTTTGCGCTCGGTGATATCGCGGATTATTGCCATATCCGCCGTTTGTCCCTCATGCTCTATGATACCGGCGTTTATTTCCACGGGGATATGCCGGCCGTTTTTAGTCGCTATTTCCACCTCATACCTGTTTAAGACATCTTCACCGGCCATCCTTCTCGTATATCTTTCAATCACCACCTCTTTATATCTGGGAGAAACAAAATCGAACAATTTCTTTCCAATCGTTTCTTCCATGGAAAAACCGGTCATTTTCATTATTTGTTTATTGGCAAACTTGATTTCTCCGTTCCTGATAACGATAACGCCGTCATTGCTCTGCTCTACAAGCGTGGAGTATTTCTTTTCGGACTGCGCCAGACTTTCATTGGCAATAGCCAGCTCACGCCGTTTACGTAACACGGTAATACCGTATGCCAGGTCATCAGTCAATTCCGTTAGCAAATTGACCTGCCCCTCGTTAAAAGCGTCTTCATCCTTCGAATATATATTTAAAGAACCGATGGTAGTACCGTTTGAAACAAGCGGCAAAGCGATCGAAGCATTAAACCCGTATTTAGCCGCCGAAGCGCGCCAGCGGGGAAAACTCGAATCGGTCATGCCATGACGGGCGATACAGGGTTTACCAGTCCTTATAGCTACCCCCGTAGGACCTCTGCCGAATTCATTATCAGCCCAGCTGATTTTCAGGTTATCCAAATATGCGATAGCGCTTCCGGACAAGGCAACAGGGCGCACCGTTTTTTCTTCATCATTCACGGCAAAACCCACCCACGCCAGCGGAAATCCCTCCGATTTAACGACTAAATCGCATATTCTGTCGAGTAATTCCTTCTCATCCTTTGCACGTACAAGCAGTTGATTGCATTCGCTGATAGTTCTCAGCATGCGGTTGATTCTCTTGACATCCGATTCCGCTTTTTTACGCTTGCTGATATCTACAGAAAGAACAAGAATACCTTCGGGCACAGGTTCGATACGAAGATCAAACCAGGCTTTTGTACCGTCGGGATAGGTGAATTCATTCTCGATTCTATCCGGCCGGTTTTCCTGCATACATTTTTGAATTGCGCGGAACATATCGGTTTCTTCGATGCCGGGATATAATTCCATCATCGTATGTTCATAATACTTGTTCCGGTCATAGTGTCCCTGGACGGCGGCAACCGGATTGATGTATAGATAGCGCCAATCATAGCCGATTATCTGGTAGCCTTCCAGCATGGCATCCAGCGTACCGCGGAAGCGTTCTTCGCTTGCGCGCAGCGCAGCTTCCGTTTTCTTCCGCTCGCCGACTTCCAGATTCAGGTCTTCGACTTTTTTCTGCAATTTGGTAACCAGTCGCCTGTTGTGTTCTTCGAGATACTCATACTGGGCGAGCGGTTCGACTGCCGGAGGGGATAACATCCCATCCCCGGCCCGGTCAATTATCCCGGAAAGGATTTTTATCAGTACATCCGGTTCTGTCGGCTTTCGGATAAAGGCATTAACGCCGAGATCCAAGGCAAATTTTTCATCCTCAGCAGATGTATAAGTAGCAGTATAAAAAACAAC
>CAZGVH010000023.1:0-11603 GCA_964528955.1 uncultured Dehalococcoidales bacterium
TGCTTCGCTGGAAAACTTACTATCCCTGTTCACAGCCTTTGAATATTAAATTAGGGACACTATAAAACAAACTGCGCATCTTTGTCAAATCTGCCGAATAAACGCCGTCAGGCTTTCATGTCGCCCGGTCTATATTCATATTATTGAACGGATATTCTCTTTACGGGTAAAAAAGCATAATTAAATAAATTATGATATAATTTTAGGTGCATGTGCAAACGTATTTATTCAGCGAGGAACCGTAATTGTACGATGCCTTAATTATCGGCGGCGGACCTGTAGGCAGTTACATAGCAAGAAAATTATCCTGTAAAGGATATAGCGTCGGGGTAATCGACAAGGGCGGCAGGGGAAATAAAAAGGTCTGCTGTACAGGGATAATCAGTAAAAAATGTTACCAGTCTTTTCTTCATGAAAAGGATTTAATTCTAAAACCGGGAAGAAGCGCCCGGGTTTATTCCCCGTCAGGCAAAATATTCAATTTAAGACATGAAGAAGAGCAGGCATATATAATAAACCGCAACATTCTGGATGCCATGATGGCGAAAGATGCCATTGATGACGGAGCGGAATATTTTTATCATTGTACCGTTAAAAATATTGTTATTGAAAAAAACTATGCGCGTGTGGATTACAGCAGGGGTGGAGTATTTAAAACGTTAGAAGCCCAGCTGGTAATCGTTGCCTCGGGTTTCGGTTCATGGCGTTTAGGTGATATCGGAATCAATAAGCCTGCCGACTACACCATCGGCACCCAGATCGAGGTTCATCACAGGGATATCGATGGAATTGAAATATATACCGGAAGACATATCGCCCCCGGATTTTTCGGCTGGCTGGTTCCCCGGGATGATAAAAAAGCGCTGGTCGGGCTGATGGCAAAACAAAACCCCAACAAGTATTTAAAGGGATTCCTGGCTCTACTTGAAGAAATGGGTAAAATAGAAATTAACGGGGATATTCCAGCTTATCGCGGTATAACCCTGCAGCCGCCGAAGCGAACATATGGAGACCGTTTTATCGTGGCGGGGGATGCGGCGGGACAGGTAAAACCTTTAACGGGCGGCGGTATTTATTTCGGACTGGTTTGCGCCGATATTGCCGTCGACAATGTCGATAAGGCTTTGAAAGATAATGATTTGCGTGCTTGTAAACTGTATGCTTACGATAAGGAATGGAGAAATAAATTAAATAAAGAACTGCGAATTTGCCGCATGGCACGTAGCGTATATTCACGCCTGGACAATCGTCAACTAGATAAAGTATTTGACATAAGCAATTGTTCCGGAATCATCAATGAAATTATTGCTTCGGAAGCTCTTGATTTCGATTATCACAGCGAGGTAATACGCAAAGCAATCGGTTTTCCGATGTTATCGAAGTTTATATTAAGCGGAATCGCCCAATAGATTATAAATAATATAATAATAGATGGAGAATGAATGGATATCAATAACAAGGGAACAAAAGTAGCTGAAGCTGCCACCTGTTTTATAGAGGGGCTGTCAGCGGAAGAGCGGGAATTATATCAACAGTCGATCAGCCATTTTGCGCGCTGGTTTGGCAAAGAAAGGATTATTTGTGAACTTACACCTCCTGAAATCGCCAACTATGCCGAACGACTGTCTATTTCGGATGCCGAATATACGAAGAAACTGGACATTATAAGGATTTTCCTGTCGTATGCCAAGAAAGAGGGATTAACCAAGTTAAATTTGTCCACTCATTTGAAGTCCAAGAAATGCAAGGTGAAAGCCGGTAATAATATTAAAAAGGATGCAACACCAAAGGTTGCGTTGACTACGGAAGGTTATGAAAAGGTAAAAAACGAACTGGAGGAGTTGAAGAAACAGCGTCCGCAGGCAATAGAAGAAGTCAGTAAAGCCGCTGCCGATAAAGACTTCCGTGAGAATGCTCCGCTGGATGCTGCGAGGGAAAGACTCAGTCATCTGGAAGGGAAAATTATCGAGTTGCAGGAGATCATTAAGAAAGCGGAAATAATCGATGAATGCGCCAAAGTGACCGATAAAGCAGATATAGGCGATTGTGTGTTTTTAACTGATTTGGGCAATGCGGAAAAGCTGGAATATACGCTGGTCAGCGCCAGGGAGTATGACCCGTCTACGGGTAAAATATCGGGCTCTTCGCCTCTGGGTAAGTCAATCGTAGGTAAATGCGCCGGCGATCATATCGAAGTGATGGTACCGGCGGGGAAATTACGCTATAGAATTGAAAAAATAGAACACTCTACTAAAGCAAGGAAAAAGAAATAGGGCTAAAAGTATTGACACTACTATGGTAACAGTATAATCTAATAACCAGCTATATTATTTTTAAGCGGAGGGTGAAATTATGGGAAATACGTCTACCGGTTTGCAGGACAATGTAGCAGCTTTGTTAAGTTATGTTCTGGGGTGGGTTACAGGCTTGATTTTTTTCCTGTTGGAACCCAAGAACAGGTTTGTCAGGTTTCATGCGATGCAGTCGATAATTGTATTCGGAACATTTACTCTTTTAAGCATAATTTTCAACTGGTTTCCTTTCTGGTATATCCTCTGGCCGATTATTTCGATCCTTGCTTTTATACTCTGGGTTATCCTCATAGTCAAAGCCTACCAGGGTGTATACTTTAAATTGCCCTTAGCCGGTGACCTGGCTGAAAAATGGGCGAATAAATAATAGATTAAGTCTAAAGATAATCTGAATAATAATTCCCCTTCTCTACCCTGTTATCAGGGGAGGAAGGGGATATGATACTGTTATTACTACAGGAGCAGCGTTAAGATGATTCCGGTGATATCATTTGTAGGCAGGCATAATTCTGGAAAAACCACCATCCTTGAAAAAGTAATTCGTGGGCTGAAGGAAAAAGGTTACAAAGTAGCCGTAATCAAACATCACAAAGGTGATTTCGACCTGGATATACAGGGAAAAGACACCTGGAGGCTGGCGGAAGCCGGCAGCGATGTCGTAGTTATTTCTTCCCCTCGTAAAACCGCTGTTATCAGGCAGCCCAAAGAGGAATTATCACTCGACAGCATAAAAGAGATGGTTTGGGACGGGATGGATATCGTTATCTCTGAAGGGTACAAATTCGATAATAAACCTAAAATCGAGGTATTCCGTTCAGAGGTTAGTGACAAGATTTTAAGCGATGAAAAAGATCTGGTCGCACTGGTCACTGACCGCAAATTCGATATCGATATTCCGCAATTTTCTTTGGATGACACCGAAGGAATCGTTGAATTTATTATAAATAAATATCTGAAAAATAACACATCTGCCGAAGTATCGTTAACCGTAAACGGGATTCCCCTGGAAATGAAGCCGTTTATCCAGGATATGTTCATAAATACCATCAGCGGACTGGTAGCGGCTTTACACGGTACCGAAGGCGCCAAAGAAATTAAAGTTACCGTTCATCTCCCCTGATTATCAATCGTGGTATTGCAATGTCAAATGAAATAAGCGCAATATTGCTTGCCGGGGGTAAAAGTTCAAGGCTCGGCACAGACAAAGCCAAGGTCAAACTGGACGGCGAATCCGTCATGATTCAGACGATTGCCGAAAAATTGTCTGCGCTAAGCGATGATATCGTGGTTTCGACAAACGGCAGGCGATACGAAGATATAACGGTGTCCGTCAGATGGGCAACCGATGTCAATCCCGGAGCCGGTTCTTTAATGGGTTTGTACTCGGGGCTCCTCGCAGTCAAATATGATTACGCTATAGCGGTTGCCTGCGATATGCCTTTTATAAACATCGAACTTTTGAAATACATGATGTCTCTGCCGCGCGATTACGATGCATTGCTTCCCAGGATCGGGGATAAGACCGAGCAGTTGCATTCCATCTATTCAAAAAGCTGTCTACCTAAAATGCAGAAATTCCTTGATTCGGGACGTCTCAAGATAACCGCTTTTATCGATGAAATCAACGTTAAATATATTTCCGAAGATATCATAAACAGATATGATCCGCAGCACCTGTCATTTTTCAACGTCAATACTGCCGAGCAATTGAAACAGGCACAGGACATCCTTAGAAACGAAGAGTGAAAAGTTTTTGCTCAAATTCCCTCATCAGTCTCATTTAATTCGACAGCTTCCCCCAAGGGAAGCCTAAATTTGCCTTCCCCTTGGGGAAGGTGGCAGCCCGATTTATCGGGATGACGGATGAGGGCTGATATTCCCCACCCTCCGAATCCTTCAGTCACCCCTTGTGACTTCAAGAATGACAATGTAGAGGGACTTCTCGCAACGATGGTTAATAATTGATTTGTAATAAAAAATCCGCCCACCTGTTGAGATGAGCGGATTTAAATTACTATAAAGCTAATTATTTTATTCTAGAACATATCCTCTTCGCTGTCTGCGATAGCCTTTTTGAGTTCGGCGTTCAGTAGCGGAGGCAGCCCCTCGATATCTACATTAAGGAATCCGCGCACTATAGTAGCCGTTGCTTCATCCCTGGTTAATCCTCTCGCCATCAGGTATTCCACCTCTTCTTCGGCGATTTTGCCGACTGCCGCTTCGTGCGAAAGGTCGATACCGGCAAGGTTGCCTTTCAGTTCGGGGATGGCGTGAATGGACCCGGCATCGCCCAGTATCAAACCGCGACATTCGAGATGCCCTTTTACGTCCGGCGCGTTGCCTTCGATATAACCCCTGGCAACGATATTGCCGCCAGTGGTAATCGTCCTGGAAATCAGTTCTGTCCTGGCTCCTTTTCCGTTAAGCAGCACCCTCGACCCGATATCCATATTCGAGCCCGGCGGGGCGATTAGTACGCTGTTGAAGCGGGCGGTGGCATTCTCTCCGATGCAGTTGGCTGTGGGGTTCTGCTGCAGCGATTCGACCGGTTTCATTATCACGTAATTATTCAAAAGCAAGCCGTTATCCTCGATGATGATGCCCGTTCTGGGGCGCACTCCCATTGCCGGAGTCCAGTTGTGTATCATGGTGAAAGTAACTTTGGCGCCTTTCTTGATATAGAACTCGGAAACGCCGAGGTGCAATCCCGGTTCGTTGTGCAACGATGTGGTGCAGCCGGTGATAATGTGCAGCTCTGAACCTTCTTCGGCGATGACGATATTATGAACATCCTGTACGGAGCCTATCTTATTTAAATACAGGCAGGCCTGTACCGGGAAAATGGTCTTTGCGCCGGGTAGAGCCCTGATAAAATAACCGTCCGCATTATTAAGCTCGACGTGAGCGGTGTATTTATCGGTATCGACGGATACGGCATGCCACCAGTAATCGCCGAACCAGTCGTATTTCTCTTTTGCCTTGCTGACAGCCATAATCTCGATGCCTTCCTGCTTCATCGAGTAATGAACAGGGGTATTGCCCATCTGGATAAATGTTCCCGAACGCTGTGTGGGATCATCCAGCATAACGCCCGTCGAAAGCATTCTTTCCTTGTCTGCTACCGGCAGAGACGAAGGGTCGATATTCTGAGGTTTTTCGGCTTCATCATTTTTAAAAGAAGATAATTCGATATCCTTACCTAATGCGGCGTTTTTACCGGCAGCCGCTTTGGCTTTTTCGAGATTGGTATAATTCAGTTTCTCAGGCATTTGAAACACTCCCGATACCCTTTTTCTTTAATGGTGTTAAGCATGTCCAGCGGTTCGCCTTCGCAGATTATCTGTCCGTCATACATAACATAACCGGTTCTGGCATTAACGTAATTCAGAATATGTCCTGTATGCGTGATAATAAGGCCGCTGTTGATTCTTTGACGGATGGGATGTACCTTTCCCAACAGGTCGTTTATCAGAGAACCGATGAGTGAAATATTTTCAAGGTCGACACCCGATTCCGGTTCGTCTAAAAGCACCAGATTGGGCGATTGCGCCGATAGCTGCAAAAGCTCGGAACGCTTGATTTCACCACCGGAAAATCCGTGATTTATATCGCGCGCGAGAAAATCGGTCATATTGGTTTTATTCGCCAGTTCCGAAATCAGTTCGTCTCCGTTATCTTTCTTCAGGCAGGCGGCTACCATATCGCGCGTCTTGACTCCGCGGACAACCGGCGGGCGCTGGAACATAATACCGATACCCAGCCGCGCACGTTCGTCGACCGGCATATCGGTAATGTCTATTCCCTTGAAATGAATTTTTCCGCTAACGATTTTATATCTCGGGAACCCCATTATGGTCATTAGCAGCGTTGTTTTTCCACCGCCGTTCGGTCCGAAAATTACCTGGGTTTCCCCGGAAGGAACGCTCAGGTTGATACCGTGAAGTATTTCTTTGTCGTCCACACTGACGACCAGGTCCTTTATATCCAGCAGGATTTCTTTATCCGCTCTTTCGGCATCCATAACAGAAACCTCCTTTACGGGATGTTTACTTTAAAAATTGCCTTTTAAATAATTAAAACAGGTTTTACCCTGATTAAACAGGCATTCAAGTAATCAGTCTTATCATTATATCATCTATAAGCCCGGTGACAAAAAGAGGGGATCTCTTCATCTGTCAATTCATAGAAAAAGATTGACCGGGCTGTCAGCGGGCATCGTTGAGGCCATGGCAGTTCCGGTCAACCTCAAAAATTCGTATTTACTATTTTCAGGCTCTTTTCCGCAGCGTCAAAGAGGCAAGTACTGATGTCAATACGGCAAACCCTAAAAGAACTGCCAGGTCTACCCATACATCAGCCAGACTGAAGCCGTAAAGCATGATATCCCTGAGACCGTCTACAGCGTATGTAAGGGGAAGAACAACCGATAACCATTGAAGATAGTCGGGCATTTGCTCTACCGGCCATATAACGCCGCAGAGAAACATTTGAGGGACTATTATTAATGGTATAAATTGAACCATCTGGAATTCGTTATGGGCAAAAGTGGATATAAAAATACCCAGGGTAACGGCCCCGGTGATTACTACCACCTGGAAGACCAGTATCTGCCATAAATCACCGTAGAAATTGATACCGAGCACATAGATTGTAAACAGGACGATAATGAGCGTTTGAACCAATGCAAAGGTAAAAAAGCCTAGCAGGTATCCCAGCACGATATCCAGACGGGTAACCGGCGCTACCATCAGCCTTTCCATGGTGCCCTGCGAGCGTTCCCTGAGAAAACTGATTCCGGTCAGTAAAAAGCTGAAAAAAAACGCCAGAGTTGCCAGCATAGCGGGGGCGACATAATCCAGTACGCTTTCATCGGGGAAACTCAAACCGATTAATGTCATTACCACCAGCGGTACGATTAAAATTAAAGCCAGTGTCCTGCGGTCGTGTATTATCTGGTTGGCGACACGTCGGGCTATATGAATCGCATTACCTGCCATCTGCTTTAACCTCCCTGCGAATGAAATAGAGAAATGCGTCTTCGAGCGTGGCATCGCATTTCCCGGTTGCTTCCTTAAGCTCTTTCGGACTTCCTTCGACAACGATTTTACCCAGCCTCATAAACGCCAGTTTATCGCAGTGAGCGGCATCGTCGAAGGTGTGGCTGGAAATAATCAGGGTCGAGCCGCTTTTAGTGAGGTCTTCGAAATAGTTCCAGAAATGCACTCTTAATTCCGGGTCAAGCCCGACGGTTGGTTCATCCAGGAAAATTAGAGGCGGCCGGTGCACGATGGCGCAAGCCAGACTGACGCGCTGTTTCATTCCGCCGGAAAGCTGGTTCACCTGGGCGTTTCGCTTCGGCCACAGGTCGACCAGCTTAATAACTTCATCGACTCTCTGCGACCTCTCTTTTTTATGTTTCATGCCGTAAATACGGGCGAAAAAATCGATGTTGTTTTTAACGGTCAATTCGTTGTAGAGCGCGGGCAACTGCGGCATATAACCGATTTGGCACGCCAGTTCACGGGAAGCGGATTTACCGAGGCAGCTGACGTTGCCGGAGGAGGGTTTAAGCAAACCGACCATCAGGCGAATCAGCGTTGTTTTACCGGCTCCGTTAGGGCCTAACAAACCGTAGCTTGTCCCCTGACTGATGGCTGCAGATATGTCGTCGATTACTTTTAGCTTGCCGTAACTGAATGATAAATTGTCGATATCGATTGCTGTCCCGCTCATACGGTTCCTTCCTTGTTATCTATATTTTATCTGGCAATCCCTTTGTATACGAAATTCGATATTTCGTTTGCAATTTCGTCACGTGGTATATTTTTCAGCGGGCTGTTATCGCCTTCGATTGTTCTGATCATAATAAAGCCGATGATCATGCCGCCGATGATTCTTGTAGCAATCGCCGGGTTCATTTTACGGATTTTCCCGGATGCTATCATGTTATTATATGCCCCTTCCATTTTTAAAAAGAAGGGTTGTATGAATTGTTCGGCATATAATTTTTTCAATTCCGGATCGCGCTGTATTTCACTCATCAGTCCCATGATATAGGAAACACTTTCATTCTCGGCAAATTTCAGCCTGTCCTGTAGAATGTCCTGAAAAACAAACGGGGTTCCGTCGTCGGGTAACTTTTCTATCAGTTCCATCAGGTGCATGGTGATAATCAGGTTTTTAATGACGGCTATAAAAAGTTCTCTTTTATTGGGAAAATAGTTGTAAATCGTGCCTTCGGCGACTCCGGCGGCTTCGGCTATTTCCGATGTGGTGGTTAATGCAAATCCCTTGCGTGAAAAGATGGGCAGGGCAGCATCCAGGATTTGCTGCTTTCTCATTTCGGCAATACTTTTCTTTTTATCTTGCTTTGCAGTCGCCATGGTAGTCCCCCGTAATATATGAATGAGTGCTCACTCAATAACTATTATAATAACAGGATATTAGTATTGTCAACATAAAATTCAGTGATTATTTTAAAAAACCTATTGACGCTTGTCATTTTACTGTTATAATTGACAGTTGTAACTAACATAGTATTATAACGCTGTCGATAATTCTGTCGTAGGAGTGAAAAATGTTAAAACGTAAACCGGTCCAGACAATCCTGATGATAGTCGTAATGTGCACGATACTGTTGTTATCCATGTCATTTATCCATCCGTGTTGTTATATACCTTGTGACGGGACTACAACGACCAGTACTTTCCCCCCCAAGTCTTAAAAAGCCTGTAAACTATCAGGGGAAGTATCAACTTGCTGATACTAACAATAACGTCAGGCATAACAACTGATATGCAGAATATTGTTGAAGGAGTGAAAAATGCTAAAAAGTAAGCCGGTACAGACAATCCTGATGATAGTCGTAATGTGCACGATACTGTTGTTATCCATGTCATTTATCCATCCGTGTTGTTATATACCTTGTGACGGGACTACAACGACCAGTACTTTCCCCCCCAAGTCTTAAAAAGCCTGTAAACTATCAGGGGAAGTATCAACTTGCTGATACTAACAATAACGTCAGGCATAACAACTGATATGCAGAATATTGTTGGAGGAGTGAAAAATGCTAAAAAGTAAGCCGGTTCAGACAATTCTGATGATAGTTGCAATTTGCACGATACTGCTATTATCCATGGCTTTTATTCATCCGTGTTGTTACATTCCCTGTGAAAATGGTAATAACACAACGTCTACATATGATCAGGCGCCGGGTTAAGAAGCCAATCTGTTTTCCGAAAGCGGCACCTGTAATCATCTCCTGGATGGGAGATAGAGTTGATCGATTCTTTAACATTGCCAATAATCCGGTTAAATGTTAGAATTCTGGCATTATGCTAGCAGTTGTAACGGGAGCCTCGGGGCATCTGGGGATGAACCTCGTCAATGCTTTGCTTGCCGGAAACTGGCAAGTACGGAGCGTTGTCCATATCAACAGTAAACACCTGAAAAACCTCGATGTGGAAATAGTTCACGGGGACACCCTGAATCCGCTGCTGCTGGAAAAAGCCTTTCGCGGAGCCGATGTCGTCTTCAACCTGGCCGCCAAGGTTTCCGTTGTCGGCTGGAACAGGCAGGAAGTAGAAGCCCTGAATATCAACGGCCCTGAAAATGTTATTGCCGCCTGCAAAAAGTGTAATGTCGGGCGTTTGGTGCATGTAAGCTCTTTTCACGCCTGCCAGCAGTATCCCCACACCCAACCCCTCGACGAAACGCGGACGCTGGTGCAGAAATTTGCGGGCATTCCTTATGATTACTCGAAGGCCTGTGGCGAAAAACTGGTGCGTAAGGCAAAAGCGGAAGGAATGGATACGGTGGTGGTCTCGCCTACGGGAATTATAGGCCCTTACGATTATCAGCCTTCGCACTTCGGCGCCATACTCGTCTCGCTCGGCAATGGTAAAATGCCCGCTATGGTAGATGCCGGTCTCGATTGGGTGGATGCGCGCGATGTTGCCGACGGAATGATAAAGGCTGCCGAAATCGAAAAGCCCTCCGAAAAGTACATGCTTTCCGGGCACTGGGTCAGTCTGAAGGATATCTCACAACAAATAGCGCAGATTACCGGTAATCCCGCTCCCTTTTTCGTGTCACCCATGTGGCTGGCAAAAGCTGGAACTCCCTTTGCCGAAATCTACAGCCGTATAAGCGGCGGACGCGCGCTGTTTACGGGTATTTCGATGAAAGCGCTGGGGAGCAATCGCAACGTCAGTCATGACAGGGCAACTGCCGAACTGGGATATGATCCGCGTCCTTTGGACGAAACTATAAAAGATACCATAGAGTGGTTCCATAACAACGGCTACCTGAGTTATAATCATAAGCGGAAATAACTATGGCTGAATTTATTTTCGAACACATGGTTGTCCTGTGGGTGATGTTGGCGGTGATCGTCTTCGTCTGCCTCTTTTTCTATACCGCTCCGTATGGCAGGCATTCACAAAAACCGCTGAATCTATCCGTAAAAGGGCCTGCCGGCTGGGTGCTGATGGAGATGCCGGCTTCGCTGGTATTCGCCGCCTGCTTTTTTACCGTATCCGGTGTATATACGGTAACCCAAATCGTTCTTTTAATAGTATGGCAAATTCACTATGCCCACCGCGCTTTCATCTATCCTTTTACGCTGCGCAGTTCTGAAAAACCTTTGGCCATCTGGATACTTTTAAGCGGTTTTGTCTTCAACCTGGTAAATGCCTATCTGAACGGCTGTTACATCACTATGAATCCGCAGCAGTATCCGGCTGGATGGCTGCTCGACCCGCGTTTCATTACCGGTCTGATGATATTTATAGCCGGATTCGTTATCAATCGCCAGTCCGATTACATCCTCTATAAAATCCGCAAGAAGGACAAGAACGTCTACGAGATACCGCAGGGAGGCTTGTTCAAGTGGGTTTCCTGCCCCAATTACCTCGGCGAGATGCTGATATGGTTCGGCTGGGCGATTGCCGCCTGGTCGCCGGTAGGGCTGGCATTCGCCCTGTGGACGGTAGCCAACCTGGCTCCCCGCGCCCGCTCCCATCACCGCTGGTACCACGAGAAATTCGAGGATTATCCCGAGGAAAGACGGGCGCTGGTGCCCGGCCTATGGTAAGATAAGCAACGTTTCGAAGGTTGTTTAAAGATGAGATATTTTATAGATGCCGACCGCAAAAAGAAGACGGCCAGAAGAGCTGTCGCTTTCAATCCCGATAATCTTTCACTGGAAAAACTATCGAAACTGGAAGAAAGGGTGAAAGCATCTCTGGCGAGCGGATATTTACCCTGTCCCGTTGCCTGGCTGATAGC
>CAZGVH010000024.1:0-11597 GCA_964528955.1 uncultured Dehalococcoidales bacterium
AATATAGTATAAATGTCTATATATGTCTACTTTAGTACTATTATTATCATCCAAGTCTTATTATTTCTATCGTATTTTTACAAAAAGTCCCGGTTCTAAATTGTCTTATAAAATACTACTGAAAAACCTGAGTAAAGAGAAAACCTATGTCTTTTAAACGTGATGATGCACAGATTGTAGTACTGGCGGGTGGTTTGGCAACGAGGTTGGGCGCTTTGACTCAAAACACACCTAAATCAATGGTAAAAATAAACGGAAAACCATTTTTGGAATATCAACTGAAGATGTTTAAGCAAGGCGGATTTAACAGAGTATTGATATGCCTGGGACACCTCGGAGAACAAATCGAAAGTTATTTCGGCGATGGAAGCAAGTTTGGTATCGATATAAAGTACAGCTACGAAGACAAACCATTGGGGACGGCAGGTGCGCTGAAAAACGCCTGGACGTTACTCGGGGACAGGTTCTTTACCATATACGGAGATTCCTATATCGCACCGGACTTCGATGACATCTGGAATGTCTTCCATTCCAAAAATAAAAAAGGGCTTATGACGGTTTATAAAAACAACAACCTCTATGATTCAAGCAATACCGTTATCAGCGGGGACATAGTTACCAGGTACGACAAGCGTAATAAAACAAGCGATATGGCTTATATTGAATACGGGGTCAACCTTTTCCATAAGGAAATATTGACCAGAATACCGGAAGACTGTTTTTACGAACTGGGTGACGTTTTTACTTCCCTGATGGCAGATAACGAACTGCTGGCATACGAAGTAAAAGAACGTTTTTATGAAATCGGTTCACCATACGGTTTGCAGGATTTTATAAGTTTCACAGGAGTAAATAAATGATATTATCCAGGGCTCCGATGCGGATTACTCTGGGCGGAGGCGGAACAGACCTTCCCTCCTATTATACCAAAAACGGCGGCTTTCTGATTGCCGGTGGTATAGATAAATACTGCAATATAACGGCACACAAGAGATTCTACAAAAGTATCCGCTTAAGCTATTCCGAAACAGAAATAGTAGATGACATTTCCGACATCAAACATCGCATCTTCCGTACAGCTCTGGAAATGACAGGCATAAAACACGGCATTGAATTGCATTCTGCCGCAGACGTGCCTTCCGGTTGCGGACTCGGTTCCTCCTCCAGTTTTACAGTCTCTTTACTGCATGCCCTCCATGTATATAACAAGGAATATATCACACAAAAGAAACTTGCTGAGGAAGCCTGCCATATAGAAATGGACCTGATGGGAGAGCCGATAGGCAAGCAGGACCAGTATATGGCCGCTTTCGGCGGTCTTACCTGCCTGACATTTGAAAAAGACGGAACAGTGATTGTCGAACCTCTTAAAATATCCGCCGATGACGTTGATGAACTGGAAGATAAACTTTTAATATTCTTTACCGGTAAGGAAAGAAGCGCTTCCGAAATACTCAGCGAACAGGATACAAAATCCAAAGGCGATGACCGGACTATCATAAACAACCTGAACCAGATAAAAGACATCGGGCTTCAGACGAGAAAATACCTTGAGTCGGGGAACCTGGACATGCTCGGAGAACTGATGAATGTTCACTGGGAATTGAAAAAGAAACGTTCAGGTAAGATATCCGACCCGCATATCGACGAGTGCTATGAACTGGCACGGAAAAACGGGGCTATCGGCGGCAAACTGATCGGCGCCGGAGGCGGAGGATTTCTTCTCTTTTACTGCGAGTACGGATGCAAAAAACGCATTATTCAGCAGATGGAAGCTGCAGGCCTCTGCTGGGAAAAATTCCATTTCGATTTCGACGGTACCAAAATTTTATCAAATACGACGATGAAATACAGATGAAATATACAGATGAATATTTAAAAGAAGCAGCGGAAATAACCGAACTTTTAGACTCTCGCAGCATCGATAAAATGGTTGATATTGTATTCAATATCCGGCAAAAAGGGGGACGGCTCTTTTTCCTGGGAGTCGGCGGCGGCGCCGGTAATGCAACGCACGCCGTAAATGATTTCAGGAAAATAGCCGGCATCGAATCGTATTCCCCGCTGGATAATGTTTCCGAACTGACTGCCCGTATCAACGATGACGGCTGGGAAGGTTCTTTTGTCGAATGGCTGAAAATCAGCCGCTTGAATACCAATGACGGCGTTTTCATTTTTTCAGTGGGCGGCGGCAATGAAGAAAAAGGAGTCAGCGTCAACCTGATTCGCGCACTTCAATATGCAAAACAAACAGGCGCCGGCATCCTGGGAATCGTAGGGCGCGACGGCGGATACACCGCTAAAATAGCCGATAGCTGCATCATAATACCCACCGTTAATCCGAATTCGATAACACCCCATACCGAAGCTTTCCAGGCTGTCGTCTGGCACTTGATAGTTTCACACCCGAAACTGAAAGCAGCGGAAATGAAATGGGAATCGGTTAAATAAAGGATTAAACATTTATGGAAAAAGCCGTATTTCTTGACCGCGACGGAGTGATAAACGAACTTATCTATCACCGGGAACAGGGAATCATCGATTCCCCGTTTACTGTTAACCAGTTGCGGATTATCGACGGTGTACCCGAAGCCCTGCAAATTATTCACGAATCAGGTTATAAAGCAATTATTGTTTCCAACCAACCCGGCATCGCCAAAAAGCACATGACGCAGCAGACATTCGAAGCTATTCGCCGCCAGCTTACAGATGAACTGAAAAAAGCCGATTCATTTGTCGACGCGGAATATTACTGTCTGCATCATCCGCAGGCGGTAGTAGCGGATTTGAAAAGAACCTGTGATTGCCGCAAACCGGAAGCTGGTTTGATAAAAAAAGCGGCAAATGAACTGGATATCGACCTTAAATCCTCCTGGATGGTGGGCGATGGCATTACAGATATTCAGGCGGGGAAACGCGCCGCCTGCCGTACCATACTTATAGGAAAAGAAAAATGCGAACTGTGTCATCGCATGGAACAGGAAAATGCAAAACCCGATGTCGTTTGTGAAAACCTTTTACAGGCGGCATTTTTTATAAAAAACAATAAGGGTAAATAGAATCAATTTATTGGAGGAGGAAACATGGAAATCTTTTTAGACTCTGCAAACATGAACGAAATCCAGAAGTGGATAGATATGGGAGTTATCGACGGGGTAACCACTAACCCTTCCATCATGTTAAAGGATGGCGCTTATAATATCGAGAGACGTACCAGAGAAATCGCCGACCTGATATTCCCCCACCCCCTTTCCGTCGAGGTAACCAGCAACGACCTCTGCGAAATGTCATCCCAGGCAAAAATTTTCGAATCTTGGGCGCAGAACATCGTTATCAAAATTCCGCAAATCAACCAGGACGGCGTCCCCTGCTACAGTGTTATGAAACAACTGGAAGAAGACGGGATTAAAGTTAATGCTACAGCTGCGATGTCCATCGGGCAGGTGATGCTGGCAGCCAAAGCCGGAGCGACATATATCAGTATTTTTGCCGGCAGGATTTCCGATGAGGGCGGCTATTCTTCCAACGTTATTAGCGATTCGGTCGATTGGCTCGAACGCTGGAACTACAAGAGTAAAATCATCGTCGGCAGCATCCGCTCTGTAGGAGATGCTATATCGGCAGCGCTGGCAGGCACCCATATCGTTACCATTCCGCCGGCAATGCTCACAAAGATGGCAGACCATCAATATACGCGTGAGACAGTCAGGCAGTTTATATGCGATGCCAACAAGGCAATCGAAATGCTGGTTAAGTGATGATGGCTTGAATATGGAAATCCAAAGACCGGCAAAATGCCCTGCCGTAACCGTAATTATATGCGCCTTGAATGAATCGACGAACCTGCCCCACGTATTGCCCAGGATACCATACTGGGTAGATGAAATCCTGCTGGTGGACGGACATTCTCCGGACGATACCGTCGAGGTAGCGAAAAAACTGCGTCCCGATATAAATGTTATTTACCAGCCGGGAAAAGGCAAAGGGGATGCCCTGAAACACGGGTTTAAAAACGCCGTAGGTGAAATAGTAGTCACCATGGATGCCGACGGTTCAACCGACCCGGCAGACTTGTCCAAATATATTGAAGCATTGACCGACGGCTACGATTTTGCCAAAGGTTCCAGGTTCTTGAATTCCAGCCCCAAAATGCCGCTCTATCATAAATTCGGCAACTGGGTTCTAACACAGACAGCCAATATATTATTCGGAACGAAGTATACCGATGTATGTTCCGGTTATAACGCTCTCAGGAAAGAAGATTTTCTTAAATTAAACCTGCGGTATGACGGATTTGAAATGGAACAGGAAATGGTTGTCAAAGCGAAAAAGGCCGGCTTAAAGGTAGTCGAAATCAAGCAGATAGATAAAGGGCGCATAGGCAATGATAGTAAAGTATCCAGTTTTAAACAGGGTTTCACAGACTTTTTTGTAATTATAAAAGAGCGTTTTTAATTAATAGAAAGAGACTGATAGAGCTTTAACAATCGTAAAGTATATCGATTAAATTATTTTTATGAAAAGGATTTTATAAGATGAGCAATCCTCTGAAAATTGCGATAGTAGGCATGGGCAAAATGGGTTTGCTGCATGCCAGCCTGGTTAACAGCATTCCAGGGGCATCGCTGGTTGCTATTTATGATAAAAGCGCCCTGATGGAAAGATTCCTCGGGAAAGCTGTCGATAATGTTATGATTACCGATAAATACGATAAATTTGCCTCTTTTAAATATGACGCCGTTTATGTAACCACCCCCATTCCCAGCCACTACTCTATTGTAAAAGACCTTTATTTAAACGGTATTACCAGTAACATCTTCGTGGAAAAAACGCTGACTTCCAGCTATGGGCATTCGGTAAGCTTATGTCAACTGGCAAAAGAGAACGGCGGAACAACTATGGTCGGCTATATGAGCAGGTTTGCCACAACATATCGCAAAGCGCACCTGTTATTGCAAAAGAGCGGAATCGGTGAAATTCTCTCCTTTAAAGCATACGCCTATGCTTCCGACTTTGCTCCAGGTAACGGCAAAGCCTCAACCGTTAAAGGCGGCGCCACCAGGGACCTCGGCGCCCATATCATCGATTTAAGCCTGTGGTTATTCGGCGACCTTGAACTGACATCCGTCGAACATGACGCAGATTTCAAAAACGGCGTCGATAACGGTTCCCGTTTTTGTGTAAAAAGCGCCTCAGGTTTACAGGGCGATTACGATATTTCCTGGACTAAAGCAGGCTACCGTTTGCCTGAGTTCGGGTTAATAATCACCGGTTCCGGGGGAATAATATCGGTAAATTCAGACCGTATCAGAATCGAAAAGAATTCGGGGGAACGCCATGAATTTTACAGGCAGGACCTCAACGATAATGTCCCCTTCTTGCTGGCTGCGCCGGAGTACTACCGTGAAAATGAGCACTTTATCAGGGCAATAATAAAGGGCGGCAAAGCCGAGCCAGATTATACGGAAGCAGCTAAAGTCGATTACCTGATTGAACAAGTAGAAAAAAGAAAAGGTTAATTTACTATGCAAAACCATAAATTACTGCTGGTAGGCGACAATCCCTTTCATGGTGTCAGCCACCTTTCGCAGAGCCGCGCATCCGGCAGGGATAGCCGGATTTCCAATGTGAATTATTGTGCGGAATTAATCGATACGGCTATCCAAAACGGCGCTGACGGATTTATGTTTTCCGTCAGCGAAATTACGCTCGATATTATCAAGTCGTTAGCCGATAAAGGTATTTTCCCTAAACTATACGCTATCGCCCCTGCCGCTTCGGATTACGTCAGGCTTGCTTCGCGGCTGGGAACCACGGGAATGGCAATTCATCTGGCTAAACAAATAATTGTTTCAGGCAATCTTAAAGCCATTTTTTACGGTTTTAGGGGGGTGCTGTTTCAAAACCCGGCCGCTCTGATGAAAGCCTACTTATATTATGAGATATTCAGAATACGCCTTGCTGCAAAATCCAAGCAAGCCCCCGATTGCTTTTTACTGCATGAAATCATCACGGAAATGGCATTAGCCTTAAAACTTGAATGGCTGTTCGAATCCTACATCGATTTTATGCTTAAAATGAAAATAAAACCGGGATTCGAGACACGCAATTCGCCGCCATTGATTAACCTGCTGCTAAAGCTCGGAGTCGACCCGGCAAAAGTGGTAATAGTAGCGCCTTACAATAAAATCGGATTCCAGATGAACCCTTCTCAGGAAGAGTGTGAAAAAACGCTGGCAGATATTCCTCAAACTGAAGTAATCGCCATGAGCATACTTGCCAGCGGTTATCTACAATCCGGGGAGGCAATTGAATATATCAACAAGATTCCTCAAATAAATGGAGTTGTCATCGGGATATCAAAGGAAAAGCATGCTAAAGATTTTAAAATATTCAGGGATGCGCTGGACGGCGGAATATGATGAATACAGAGAACAACTTATCACTTTCGCTGGTAATAACTTCATATACTGACACACGGATGAACGATATTTACGAACTGATGGAATCCGTTAAGAAGCAGACTTATGCGAACATGGAAACCATCTTTGTAGTCGAACGTTCGCAGGAACTGCGAGATAAGCTCAACACTTTCATTAAAGAACGGCAAATCGAGAGGATACGTATTATCTTCAGTACAGAAAAACTCGGTCTTTCGATGTCCAGAAATTTGGGTATAGAAAATGCAGAGGGAGATATCATTGCTTTTGTGGATGATGATGTAGTTCTGTTTCCCGACTGGGCGGAAGAAACCGTGAAAGCTTTTAACAGCGATTCGATCATAGGAGCCACCGGCGCCGCTTTTCCTTTATGGGAAAATGACTCGTTGAAATGGCTGCCTGAGGAATTTTACTGGTTGATAAGCTGTACCGGCTGGACAGGCTGGCAAGGCCCCCGCACCGTAAGAGGGGCTTTCGGTTCAAATATGGCGTTCAGAAGAGAGGCATTTGCCGACGGCTGTAAATTTTCCGGCAATACCGGTTTTTCCGACGGACATCGCGACAAACCTATCTCCGAAGATATCGAATTCTCTCTTCGAATCAGAAAAAAGACCGGGAAATCAATAGTTTTCTGTCCAAATTCACGCATCTGGCACAGGGTAATAGCAAAACGGTTGAGTTTCAGGTTTCTTGTGCAGAGATCACATCATATAGGTTCTACCAGGCGCATCATCAGAAAATATTATAACGACGTATTCGTGTCTTTTGAACAGGAGAATCATGTATTGAAGAATGTTTTTAAACGACTGGCAGGCCTGCCTAAGAATTTATTTATAAGCCCGCTGACTGCCGGAAAACATTTATATATTATTATTGTAATTTTAACATCCATCACAATCGGATACCTGGTTCCCTTTCCTTCATATAAATTAGATTGTAACGAAATAAATAATTAATACTGTCTGTTTAAAAAATTATAAGGAGAAAATTAATGTCAAAATACTTTCTTACCGGCGGTTCGGGCTTTATCGGAAGCCATGTCGTCGAAAGACTTTTAAAAGAAGGGCATACCGTAACCGTCTATGACAATCTGGTTACCGGAAACAGGAAACTGATCAAACATCATATCGGCAAGCCGAATTTCGAGTTTATAAAAGCGGATATTCTGGATGTCGATTTGTTGAACAATTCCATGCCGGGACATGATATCGTCTGGCACCTGGCTGCCAATACGGATATTGTTAAAGGTAATAATATAACCGATTTCGATCTCAAGAACTGCACCATCGGCACCTATAACGTGCTGGAGTGCATGCGGAAATCAAGAATAAAAAACCTGATGTTCGCCTCGAGTGCCACGGTGTACGGCGATATGCCTCCCAAAGCGCTGGCTGAAACGGACGGCCCGCTGCTTACCATCTCACTCTACGGCGCAGGAAAACTAGCCTGCGAAGGTATGATTTCGGCATACAGCCACCTTTTCGACATGCGCGCCTGTATCTATCGCTTCGGCAACGTTGTCGGCGGTAATATGTGGCACGGCGTTATCTACGATTTTATTCAAAAGCTGAAAAATAATCCGCGGGAACTGGAAATACTGGGTGACGGTAAACAGGAAAAGAATTTCTTTACAGTCGAGGACTGCATAGAAGGAATGCTGACCGTTTTCAACAAACAGGAAAAGAATTGCGATGTATTCAACCTGGGTACAGACACCTATACAACGGTAAACGGTGTTGCCGATATTGTTTGTGAAGAAATGGGGTTGAAGAACGTTGAATATAAATACAGCGGAGGCAGCCGCGGTTGGCGCGGAGACGCTCCCTACGTACATTTTAATATCGATAAGGTAAAAAAATTCGGGTGGTCGCCAAAATTCACATCGGACGGGGCGGTGCGCACTGCCGCCATAAGACTGCTCGGCAAGGAGTAAAAACCTGGAAAAAGTCTGCGTAATCGGTCTCTGGCATCTCGGCTGCGTCTATTCCGCCTGTTTAGCCGGTTTCGGCTACCAGGTTACCGGGGCCGATGATAATCCTGAGAGAGTAAAAAACCTTAATAAAGGGATTCCGCCTATTTTCGAACCGGAACTGGAGGATTTGATTATAAGCAATATCGAGTCCGGACGTCTGACGTATACAACCGATATGGAAAATGCCGTTTGTAATTGTCCATATGTCATTATTGCCTTGGATACGCCGGTCGACGATGAAGACGAAGTAGACCTTACGCCGGTAACGGATGCCTGCAAAAGAATCGCTCCCTATTTGAAAAACGGATGCGTTCTCATTATAAGCAGCCAGGTACCGGTGGGAACCTGCGAAAAGATAAAAGCCATGACAAAGGAGATCAATCCTTTCCTTGATTTCGATATCGCCTGCTGCCCGGAAAATCTCAGGCTGGGTAAAGCCATCGTCTATTTTAAAAATCCCGACCGTATCGTCATCGGAGCAGATTCTGATGCGACTTTAAAACAAACCGAAAAGCTGTTCAGTGTTTTCCCGGCCCCTGTTATAAAGATGGGGCTGAAAAGCGCTGAAATGACCAAGCATGCCCTCAATGCATTTTTGGCAACCTCTATCAGCTTCAGCAGTGAAATTGCCAATATCTGCGATGAGGTTGGCGCCGACGCTTTGAAAGTTGCGCTGGCGCTGCGTTCCGAAAGCCGTATCGGGCACGGAATCCCGTTGCTGCCAGGGCTGGGATTTGCCGGAGGCACACTGGCGCGCGACCTGAAAATCCTTAAAAAGGCAGGTAGCGAGAATAACTATGAGACTCTGTTGATCGATAGCGTGCTAAGCGTTAATAAAAGGCAAAACGGCATAATAATCCGCAAGCTGGAGAAAATTTTCGGCTCTGTAGACGGGTTGAATATCGGTGTCCTGGGAATTACCTATAAACCAGGCACCAGTACGCTGCGCCGCTCTTCGTCTTTGGATATAATCGCGGAACTGGTTAAAAAGGGAGCCAAGGTGAAAGCATTCGACCCGAAGGCGGATATAAACGAGTTAAAGCAGCATGTCGATTTCTATTTTTGCGACGATGCCTATGTCGCAGCTCAAAACAGCGACGCTCTGATTTTAATTACCGAATGGCTTGAATTCAAGTTACTGGATTATGAAAGGATAAAGAAAATAATGAAGAAACCCGTTCTAATCGATGCCAGGAATATGCTCGATATGGAGCAGATGAAAACAATGGGATTCTATTATCTGGGTATCGGAAGGGGTGAATAGCATGCAATTTAAAGGGAAAACGGCAATCGTTACAGGCGGCAGCCTGGGTATAGGCCTGGCTATTTCGAAAGCCTTTGCCGCCGAAGGCGCCGATCTTGTAGTGGTTTCAAACGATAAAACGCAGTTTGCAAATCTTAAAGAGATTAAGGGAGTACGCATCGAAACCTTTCAGGCAGATGTCTCGAAACCGGAACAAGTCAAAGCAATGGTTGAATTCGCCTTGGGAAAATTCGGAACTGTAGACATCCTTGTAAATTGCGCCGGAATCTACGGCCCGATCGGCATGATAACGGATAACGATGCAGTTCACTGGATGACGACCATTAACATCAACCTTTGCGGAACATTCCTGTGCATGCGCGCGGTATTGCCGGTTATGATGAAAAACAAAAAGGGAAAGATCATCAATATGTCGGGCGGCGGCGGGGCGTCACCCCTGCCGCGTTTCAGCGCCTATGGAACCTCCAAAGCCGGTGTTATCAGGTTAACGGAGAGCATCGCCGAAGAAGTAAAGGATTTTAATATAGATATCAACGCCATTGCTCCGGGACCGGTAAATACCAGGCTGCTCGACCAGGCGCTGGCAGCCGGAGATGCCGTCGACGCCGATTTCAAGGCAAAAATCCTGAAACAGAAAGAAGATGGCGGCGTACCGCCTGAAAAGGTTGCCGAACTGGCAGTATACCTGGCTTCTCCGGAAGCTGATGGGTTGAGCGGCAGGCTGGTCAGTTTGTTATGGGATAACTGGAAAGACAGTAAAACCCACCTGGAAGAAATTAAAAAATCCGACGTTTATACCATGCGCCGCATCGTACCCGCAGACAGGGGACTTCAATGGTAAATAACATGAGTAAGATTCGAGCAGGTATCATAGGCACAGGGCTTATGGGCAGACGCAGGGCGGAAGCCTTGCGCAGTTTCAAAGACGTGGAACTGGTAGCCGTTTCTTCAGACATTCCCGAGCAGGCAAAATGCCTCGCCGGGGATATGAAATGCAAACAGGCGGATAGCTGGCAACAAATGGTTTGCCGTAAGGATATCGACGTTATTTTAGTTTGCACCCCGCCCGATTGCCACCTGCCAATGTGCACTGCCGCACTTGAAAACGGCAAGCATGTTTTATGTGAAAAACCGCTGGCGCGCAATCCCGAAGAAGCCGAAATTATAGTAAAACTGGCACATCAGCAAGGGCTCAAACTGAAATGCGGATTCAATCACCGTCATCATCCCGGTTTTCAACAGGCCAGAAAATGGGTAGATAGCGGGATTATCGGCGAACTGCTTTTTATCCGTTCCGTATACGGCATCGGCGGCAGACCGGATTATGATAAAGACTGGCGGGCAGATAACAGGATCAGCGGCGGCGGCCAATTGATGGACCAGGGAATGCACGTCATCGACCTTGCCCGCTGGTTTTTAGGCGATTTTACGGAGATTATCGGTTTTTTACAAACCGGGTACTGGAATATTACCCCGCTGGAAGACAATGCCTTCTGCCTTTTACGCAACGAAAAAGGGCATATCGCTTCCATTAACGCCAGCTGGCTGCAATGGAAAAATATCTTCCGCTTCGAGATATTCGGCAAAGACGGGTATATCACTGTAGACGGACTGGGAGGCAGCTACGGAACAGAAAAGGCAATACTCGGTAAGAGGGCTTTTCTGGAACCTTTTAAAGAAGAAGTTATCGAATACCGCAGCAGGGATATTTCCTGGGAAGAGGAATGGCGCGAGTTTATTAGTTCCATACGTGAAAACCGCCAGCCGATGGCAAACGGAGATGACGGACTGGCAGCAGTCAGAATAGCCTATCAACTTTATGAATCCGACCGGGCACAACATCGATAAAATTTGAAAAGAGGTAAGTAATGGCAGAACTACAGGATAAAGCAACCGAGATGCTGGTTGGCAGCGGCACTCC
>CAZGVH010000025.1:0-11299 GCA_964528955.1 uncultured Dehalococcoidales bacterium
TAGACAACCTGCGCTGTACCGATATGAATCCCAAGAACATCGGGCAGAATAAATCGGGCGTTATTATCTGGAATGGTAAAACTCAAACACAGGAAATGATCGACTGGTGCGATATCATCTTCGCCACCGGAAGCACAATTGCTAATGGTTCGTTCGATGATATCAATGACAGGGTTAGCAAGGCCGGGAAAAAACTGGTACTATTCGGCATAACCGGCGCATCGGTTTGCGCCATCACCGGAATAGACCGCATTTGCCCGTACGGGCATTGATCTTCAATACTGTTTACGATAATTTTTCTTCCAGGGTTCTTTTTTGGTATCTATGTAGTCCCTGACAGCAGCTTTAAGTGCATTCGATGCCAGAAGGGCGCAATGTTTGCTTTCTTCCGGTAGGCCATCGAGGGCTTCCAGCACATCCTGCTGATTGATTGCCAGCGCTTCCCTGATGTTTTTACCTTTGGCCATTTCGGTAACCATGCTGCCCGAAGCAATACTCGTTCCGCATCCGTCGGTCATAAAACCGGTTCCGGAAATGACGTCTTCATCGATTTTCAGCCAGATCTCCATGGTATCCCCGCAGGGTCCGGTGATACCGGCATACACGTCGGCATCTTCCATCACCCCCAGATTGCGCGGATTCATGGCATGGTCGATAACCTTTGCCGAATAATTGCGGCGCGCTTCGCCCAGCAATAGTTCTTCAAATTCATCGAGGTTGTCAGACATAGGACAGCTCTCCTTAAATAGATATGCCGAAATAGATCAGGATGTATTTCAAGGATATATACAAAAATATAAAACCGAATATTGTTTTTAATGTAGCCGGTCTGAATCTGGTGATCAGCCGCGCTCCGATTAGCGCTCCCCCCACCGCCCCTAAACCCATAGCGATGGCAGCCGGTATATCGCATAGACCCTGGAAGATTTTGATAACGCCCCCGACCAGCGCGAACCATACGAAAGAGGCCATCGACGACCCTATAGCAATTTTCACCGGCGAACGCAGCAGATAGACGAAAGCCGGCACCATTATAAAACCACCACCCAGCCCCGAAACACCGGTGAAGATGCCTACGCCGCCCCCGATACCGGCTTTGAGTGGGATGCTGCCCCCCATTGTTTTACCGGGTCTGTCGGGTTTTCTTCTCAAAAACAGACCTTCATAAATCATGCTGGCAGCGATAGGGGCGAAAATAAATCCGAGTATCAAGTCGATGACCTCGTGGTAATCTTTAATCAGGTAAAATAGGACGGAGCCGATAATCACTCCGACAACACCTGCCGGAGCGACGTATTTCACCGATTTCCAATCGACATTACCCATCTTCCAGTGCTGGTAAGCGCCGGCAACCGCAGTGAATACTACGGCTACCAGCGTCGTTCCGACAGCTATCGACGGCGAAAAATCGAACCCGAAACGGGTCATCGGCAGCATAATAGCCCCACCACCCAGACCTAAAAGACCGCCTAAGCCGCCTGCCGCTACACCGGTCAGGAAGAGTAATATGATGGTTAAAATACTCAAACCTTAATCCTTAATCGATATATACTAGTTGCATTCGCCGTGCTGCTGATGATGCTCTCCGTGACCGCAGGATTTATCGCCGTGGTCACAGACATTTTCTCCGCTTTCCAGGCGGTGATACAGGTATTTGATAACCGCTGTTTCCGGGTCAGGCTCGGTTACACCCATCACTACTTTTACGCCGTTACTCTCGAAAACCGAGCGCGGGCCCATGCCCATACCGCCGGCCAGGACAACATTGACGCCTTTTTTCGCCAGTGCCAAAGGGGTACCGTGGCAGTCATGGGTTTCCGTAGTCACTGTTTCCTTGCCGATGACCTGTTTCCCGTCGCTGACCTCGATAATCATAAACTCGGATGTCTGTCCCCAATGAGACGAGAGGACTCCATCGATTACCGGAATTGCAAATTTCATAATATTTTTCTCCTTTTTTTGATTCTGATTTTATTAATTTAGATTTTACTCATCATGACACATACATTATACACAACATACATATTATTCTCACGGCAGTACCCGATTGCTTCATCGCTCTCGGAACCGGGCTGCAGCCAGATACGCTTTAAACCGAGTTCCCTGCACTGCTTGAGAACCTCCCCGGTCACTGCCGGGGGAACCACAAAATCGACCACATCCACCACGCAGGGAATTTCGGACAATGCGGCATAACAGGCAAGCCCCTCCACTTCCTTAAGACGCGGATTAACCGGAAATACTTTATAGCCGCGAGCCTTGAGATTTTTTACTATCCTGTTGCCGTATTTTTCGGGATTATCGGATGCGCCGACTACAGCAAACCTCTTTTGTTTCATAAACTCTTCAATAAGTTCCTGCATGACCTTTATCCTTTTATTCCTGGATTTGTATTTGCCTGAGGGCAAAATATCTTTCTGTCTATAAGAATTGTGAATAAAACATTAAGATAATCAGGAAACTTCTATGGCATCCATCGGACAAACGCTTTCGCAGTCTTTGCATCTCTGGCATTTTTCCTGTTCCGAAACCTTGCATACACCGGCATCCAGATATAATATTTGCTGCGGACAGGCATCCGTACAGGCTCCGCACCCTATACATGACTGTTCATCTATTTTTACCATCCTGTTATTTATCCTTTCCCAAAATTACTGTAGATTATCTGATTTGACGCACTCGACTTTACATCACTGTTTATTCAATAATTCCGCAATTTTCTTCCAGAGCGCAATTATTTCCCGCGTAACCGCTCCATCGGAAAACTCAACCACAGGCATACCTTTTACCATTGCCGAGGTAACTACATTATCGAAGGGGATTTTCGCTGCAATTTCGACAGTGTTATAACTGCAATAGCGTTCTATCTCCCGTGTATTCTCTTCATTTATATCGTATTTATTGACGCAGACAACAGCCGGAACATTGAAATGGCGGCAGACGCCCAGCACCCTTTTCATGTCGTGTATCCCTGAAAGAGTAGGTTCGATTACCAGCAGCGCCATACTTGCCCCGGAAAGCGAAGATACTACCGGACACCCGATTCCGGGAGGTCCGTCGCAGATAATATATTCGGCGCCGTTTTCCGCAGCCAGTTTTTTAGCCTGCTGCCGTACTTTGGCTACCAGTTTCCCTGAGTTCTCCTGCGCTATTCCCAGTTTGGCATGCACCAGAGGCCCGTACTTAGTATCCGAAATGAATAGATAACCAGCCATGTTTTCTTTCATGTTGATAGCACCGGCCGGGCAGATATGAGAACAGAAACCGCAGCCTTCGCAGGCTATCGGATCCACTTCGAAATTATTTATGGCGTTATAGCGGCACAACTCACTGCACAAACCGCACTCTGTACACTTTTCACTATCGATAACGGCATACTGTCCGCTCCAGAATTCTTCTTTTTGCTTGATCGAAGGATTCAAAAGCAGATGCAGATCGGCGGCATCTACGTCGCAGTCGGCCATCACTCTATTGCCGGCCAGCGCCGCCAGCGAACCGACGATGCTGGTTTTTCCGGTTCCGCCTTTACCGCTTAATACTACCAGCTCTCGCATCTGCCATCTCCTTAATATCGTTGTAAAGCTTTACAAAGCGGCTCTTCCACTGCGGCATCGCATCGACCAGGGCAATGCCACGCGAATAGATTCTGGCGATTTCGGTATCCAGCGGAATTTTAAGCAAAACAGGAATCTGCTGCTGTTTACAATAATCTTCGACTCCGGCATCGCCGGCTCCCGTCCTGTTAATAATTACCGCAAAAGGAACATCCAGTTCGCGAACTGTCTCCACGGCAAGTTTCAGGTCGTTGAGGCCGAAGGGAGTCGGTTCGGTTAAAAGGAGACAAAAATCGCTGTCCCTGACGGTTTCCACTACCGGGCAGGATGTCCCCGGCGGAGCATCTCTGATAATAATGCCTTCTCCGACGGTACGTTCTTTAACACGACGAATTACCGGAGGTGCCATTGCTTCTCCGACAGTAAGTATTCCCTGCACAAAATTAATCCTGCCGGCATCACCCCACTCTACCACACCGATATGCCTCAATTCCTCGCTTATCGCTTTTTCGGGACAAAGGTAGCTGCAGGCTCCGCAGCCGTGGCATAACTGGGGGAAAGTGAGCACGTGATTACCGAAAACGGCGATCGCATTAAAAGCGCATACTTTCGCGCACTTGCCGCAGAATGTACATTTCTCTTCTGCCACAACCGGCACCTGAATATTAACAGGTTCGCTGCCGGTAATTTGTGGTTTGAGAAAAATACTGTCGTTCGGTTCTTCGACATCACAATCCGCAAGCGTAACATCATAATCGTCTTTTAAAGAAAGGGCAAGGCTGGTGGATATCAACGTTTTACCGGTCCCGCCTTTTCCGCTGGCTACGGATATAATCATACTATTCCCTTACCATCCCGTTTCCACACTTGGGGCATTTAATATTATAACAGGGAACTCCCCTTTGATGGGGTACTTTAGCGCCGCAGCCCGGGCATACACAGTTACCGCCTGCTCCCGCTCCGGGACGGGTGCCTCCCATTCTTCCACCTCTGGGCGATGAATCACCCCTGGGACCTGTTCCATCTCCTCTGGGCATAATTCCACCTCCAATTAATGATTATATTATTAATAACTTATTAGTTCGGGATGCCTTTTTGCACGCTCGACAATCAAGCCTCCGGCAATCATCGATACACCGATATAGCTGCCTCTGACCGAAAGCAGCCTGTCTCCGGCATTAATGCCGAAGGCTTCAAGAACTTGCGGACTGACGACGATAGTATTATTATCGCCGAACTTGCATCGGCAGTATTTCCTCTCTCCGATTATGACGATTTGCCCTTCTACAGATTGTTCGCTATCAAGTTCCGGTTTCTTCGTCAAAATACTGCCCATCTCAGACTGTTTTAAGAGAGCCTTTATCGCCATGATAAATCCGCCCGAACTCTTGCTGCCGGATATCAGGATTATCTCCATACCGGGCTTTAATCCGTATTCATTGACGGCTTCAGCGGGGATAACGACAGTTCCGTTTTTGCTGATTTGCGACCAGCCGAATACATACTTGCCTCCCCTTTCCAGTTGGGGCATAATAAAACTCCTTAAATTTTTTACGGATTCCCTACAGCCTGATACTTCCTAACTTTTACCGTGGTGACTGGGAACATTAGCCTGATTGCTTTCTTTATAACGCCCTTCTTTGAAATCCTCGATAACGTCACCGATTCTACCGGCAACGCCCGTAATCACCTTTACTCCGGCAGGCGATAAAACATTATAGGCATTGGGACCACAACTGCCCGTGAGCACAGCCTTTACTCCCTTGCCGACAATCATCTGTGCAGCCGCTATTCCGGCGCCTCCGCCTGCCTGTGCGCTGGCATTATCGATATATTCATATTCCATAGTATCCGGATCAACGATTATAAAATAAGAGCAGCGCCCGAATCGGGCATCGACATCGTTTTCAAGTGTCGTCCCCGTAGCCGTAATTGCTATTTTCATAATTACTCCTTATTGCTAAAATCCGTTATTTATCGGTAAGTTTTTCGATTTGAGACTCTATCCTGTCGAGGGTCTCTTTCAATGCCTGCACTTCTTCTTTCAATGTATCGATTTCCTGTCCCTGCACAGATACGGGCGCTACCCTGTTGGCATAACCGTATCCGGCGCCGCGTCGCATACCCAAGGGATGCCCTGCAGCCACTGCTCCCGGTACTGCACAGTATCCTCTTCCTCCACCAGTCATCGGCCCCATTCCGCGAGGCCCGCTCCCATCAAATCCCGGCATAATAAACCTCCTTAATTGAATATATAAATTTATTCTTGATTTCTTCTGTGGCATCTGCCGTGTCTTTTCCCGGTACAACCGAATCCCCCGGGTGTAACTGATTTTACATCAGTCGTATTACATTCGGGGCAGGTACCGGGTATATTATCGGACTGCCATTCGTGGCCGCCGCAGCATCTGTATCGATTCCCAGCTAACTCGAAGTTGCCGCCATCGATGCGGATTGCCTTGCCGTTCAGTATGGCGTCGGCAATTTTGTTTCTGGCTGAAGCCAATATCCGTTGGAAGGTCGGGCGGGAGATATTCATCTTCTGTGCTCCCTGCTCCTGTTCCATCCCTTCCAGCTCTTTAAGCCGCAGCGCTTCCGCCTCTTCCAGCGTTAACACGATCTCTTCGAGTTCCCCTAAAGGGATACCGGCCGGTTTAAAAAACGTTATCCCCGGCATATATGCTATTCGCCTGCACTTAAAAGGCCTTGACAAATCGCTCTCCTTCTATTATTATGAGCATATGCTCATTATTATATTAACAAACAGCGAAAAGACTGTCAAATCGGATAACGTTAAATCTATTACATGCAGGTTTAAATGGCTAAAAAGCGGGACATAAAAAAAATCACGGACTACTTCATTGATATCTTGCTTGGTCTTGCAACGATAGCAACGCTGGCAGCCGGATATATCATATGGTTTGTTCTACCCAAAGGTACCGGACTTCACGGCTTTGATAAGTGTCTTCAGGAAGGATACGGATACGGGAACATAGGCATAGCATTGGGCTTGCCAAGGTTCATATGGGTTGATATACATAACTGGGCTTCTGCAGTCTTGTTATGTATAGTAATTTTACACATAATGCTTCACTTAAAATGGTTCGTGAACTCCACAAAAGAAATTATTCGTTGTTTTACCAGCCCCGCCTGGAAATTATTGGAACAATACCTGGTATCGATAGCGCTTTTCATCCTGTTTATATTTGAAAGTATCTCCGGTTTTGTAATATGGCTCATTTTACCGCGTGGAGATTTAGACTATACTGCAATGACAAGCGGAAACGGCCGTACTTTCTGGGAATTACAGAGAAACACATGGGTGGATCTACATGCATGGATAGCTGTTATAATCATTTCAATTACTATAATACACCTGATATGTAATTGGGCATGGGTAGTCGCAACATCGAAAAATATATATCAGGGCATAATAAAAACATTCCAAAAAGGAGACAATAATGCTGCGAACCAATCTTAAACACCTCGAAACCGAGGAGGAAACGTTGAAAGTAATACAAGATAATGAAAATGTCATGATCTGCTGCGGAAGAATGGGACCGATGTGCATCCCCGTTTATGGCATAATGAGCCAACTTGAAGGGCAGTATCCCCATGTCTGTTTCTATGACCAGGAATTCGATAGCGCAGCCGCCGGGTTTATCAGGAATCTTCCCGAATGCGCCACGTTTATGGGATTGCCTTTCACCGTATATTTCAAGAACGGGAAAGTTGCAGCGGCTACCACAAGCATTCAAAATAAGGAACAAATTACCGCTATACTGGACAGGGAATTCGATAACAAACAGCCTGTTTTATAAAAAGTAAAAATTACCGGAGGGTTTTATGACAACACTGTTGATTCTCAATCGCAATCCATATGACGGAACAGATGTTACCTGGAATGCGCTCAGGCTGGCAGAAAAATTACTGGATAAAGGAACGGAACTCCGAATCTTCCTAATGAACGACTCCATCGACCTGGCAAAAGAAGGCATCATTCCACCGGAAGGATATTTCAACCTTACCGAAATGCTGATGGGGCTAATCGCAAGAGGAATTCTTGTAAAAGTATGCGGTTCCTGCCTGACTCGATGTGGAATTCATAAAGACAAACCTCTTATAAATGGAGCCATCCAGTCAAAAATGCCTGAACTGGCAGAATGGATTATTGATTCCGACAAGGTAATTTCCTTTTAAAAATCATATACGGGTGACCTTGAATTATTGTGAATAGATTTGCCTAATCTGCTGGTTAGAGTTATAATCCTAGCTACCAATTTACAAATTTAAGGAGAGTATTATGTCGTCATACGCTTTTTTACGCAATGAATTCGTCCCGCTGGAAGATGCCAAGGTCGGGATTATGACGCATGCTCTCCATTACGGCACCGCGGTATTCGAGGGCGTCAGAGGAAACTGGAACGAGGAAAAGAAACAGATTTACATTTTCCGTTTAAGAGAACATTTCGAACGCCTGGCTGAAGGCAGCAACCTTTTGCAGATGGAACTGCCCTATTCCATCGATGAGTTATGCAATATTACCATAGAAATGGTTCGGAAAAGCGCATTCAAAGAGGATATCTACATCCGCCCGGTTTCATATAAGAGCACCGAAGCTATGGGTGTGCGTCTTCACAATCTTGAAAATGACTTTTTAGTATTTGCTATCCCCTGGGGCAGGTATATAGATGCCGATGCTTGCCGCTGCTGTATATCATCCTGGAGAAGGCCTGCCGACAATGTTATACCTCCCAGCGCCAAGATAACCGGTTTATATATAAACAATGCTTTCACCAAGTCGGAAGCCATCTCAAGGGGTTACGACGAGGGAATTATGCTTTCCCAGGATGGAAATGTTTCCGAAGGCAGCGGGGAAAACATCTTCCTTATAAAGAACGGGAGATTATTTACTCCGACAACTAAAGACAGCATTTTAAAGGGTATTACCCGTGATACTGTTATGACGCTGGCAAAGAACGAACTGGGAATCGATACCATCGAAAAGAAGATCGGTTTGGTGGAACTTTACGAAGCCGATGAATGCTTTCTGACGGGCACTGCCGCTCATCTGACTCCGGTATCGGAAATAGAAAACAGAAAGATAGGTACAGGACAGCCCGGAGAAATAACCAGCAAGTTGCAGAAACTATATTTCGATACGATTAAAGGCAAAAACGAAAAATACATCGACTGGTGTACTCCCGTATATTAATAGAAAAACCGACAAATGATTATCTGTGGAGATCCTGATGACTGAAGCTCTGGCTGTTATCATTGGCTATCTCTTAGGCACCATTCCTACCGCATATATCATCACCCGCCTCTGGGTCCGGCGCGACATCCGTAAACTCGGAGGCGGCAATGTCGGTTTTATGAATGTCTTCCGCGAGGTAGGCATTGCCCCGGCAGCAGTGGTAATACTTATAGATATCGGCAAAGGCGCTTCCGCCGTAGCCATTGCTAAATGGGGATTGAATGCCCCGGATGCCTTTGTGCTGATTGCCGGATTAGCGGCTATTATCGGGCACAACTGGATGCCATGGTTGAAATTTACAGGCGGCAAAGGCATGGCAACTGCCATCGGTATCATCATCACTCTTTTCCTGGCTTACGGGTACCCGCTGCCGCTGGCAATCTTCATAGCCATTGTCCTTATTCCGCTATTTATCACGCGTAACGTTGCGCTTTCGATGGGACTGGGGCTGATTACGCTGCCTTTCACCGTCTGGTTCGGCACTCATTCTGCTTTTGCCGCTATTATGGCTGCAATCCTGTTTATAATCAGTTTTATCAAGTTTTTACCCACTGGGTTGGCAGCTTTGAAAAAATCACGCCGGAAAAAGGATCTTGTTTTTGATACATTCAAAGGCAAAGATAAAGAAGGGCAATAATTATATCTAAACCTTAAGGCCGGCTAGCATTTTGGAAAGTTCATAGACTGAAAAATGATTCCCGGTTTTCCCCACACTTGAAGCAGAAATACTATCTTATGCTTTTCAAAAGACAGGAAACCTGGCAGCTTTCCTCGAGGGACATGGTGAGATTGTAGGCTTCTTCCATTAACTGGCCGATGGCAAAACTGCCGTGCCCGCGTACCAGAACTACCCGGTGATTTTTTAAGGCGGCGGCAATATCGTCGGCAAGAGTACCGGGGACAACCTGAACTCCCCACCCGATAACGGGAACACTGCATATTTCTGATATCAATTCGGGATTGGGGACAATTTCACGCTCGGTTAAGGATAATACTACTGCATGAGGTGGATGAGCGTGCACAATTGCCTGCGCCCGTGTAGCTTGATAAATCGCCCGGTGCACCGGTAGTTCAATAGATGCCAGAGGAGTTGCGCGGTTATTTTTATAGATTCCCGTCTCTATTAAATCATTTTCATTGATGTCGACAAGCTGGCAACCACGGCGTGTAATGATGAGGTTCTCTCCCATACGGATGCTGAGGTTGCCGCTCTGGGAAGCGACCAGACCTCGTGTAAAGAGGTTATTGCCTATAGTACGGAACTGGCTTAATAACATCGCTCGTCCTTACCTTTTATATTTGACAGGCGATTCAAACCCCTGTTGGTAACAGTCTATACTTTAGGTAAAATAAAAGCAAACCGACCGACCGGGAGGAGGGGAAAAATGGACATATGAGTTAAAACTGATGAAAAAATACTCATTGAGTTATTGTTCTCGATGTTCTTTCAAATCATTTCAGGAAAAGAGGATATCAGCAAAACTATTTTGCCAGAGGAATTAAAGCGCATTGGGATTTAATGAAAAATGGCTTATTGACTGAAAAAACTACCCCATGCGACGGATGACGGCAATCACCCTACCCTGCACCTCGACGTTGTCGGGGCTGGCATAGATTGGCTGCATCTGGCTGTTTGCCGGTTGCAGGCGGATTTTACCGGAAGGTTCGAGATAGAATTTCTTGAGCGTCGCTTCTTTCTCGGATTTTAACCAGACGGCGGCAGTTTCACCGTTTTCTACAACACTGACCGATTGCAGGAGGACGATGTCGCCATCGTTGATGAGGTCTTCTATCATCGAATTCCCTTTAACCTTGAGGGCGTAAACGCCTTCCCGCCCGCGGATTATGTCGCGGGTCACTTCGATTGTTTCGGCGCTCGTGCTAACATCCCAGGTATCGTTATCGGGCACAGGTATCGGCTGCCCGGCGGCAATCAGACCGATGACGGGAACATTGAGCTTTTTCGGCTGCATTGAAAGCGCAGGCAACTCTATACCCCGGGAAACCTCTTTATGGCGGCGTATAATGCCCTTTTTTTCCAGAATCTTGAGGTTATAATCGGCAACCGAGGTCGAACTTAACCCGCATCCGGCAACGATATCACGCACGCTGGGCGGGAAATTATTCTCCAACCAGAAACCGCGAATAAATTCGACAATACGCTGCTGCTTAACGGATAGTTCTTTTACTTTCAATATAATATCACACTTGGAGAACATCTGTTCTGTTATTGTAAGATAAAGACAGCCGGATGTCAACGGAAGAGGGACGCATAAGGACAAACAATCAGCTGCCGGTTAACCGGCAGCTTAATGATTTTACTGAATTGTTCTGAAAAAGCTATCTATTTGGCAGAAGCGGCAGCTTTGGCTTTATTAAGCCTTTTTTCCAGCCTCGATTTGTGGCGGGCAGCGTTGTTGGCATGAATAACACCCTTGCCGGCGGCTTTGTCGAGAGTGCTGGAGGCGGCTTTAATATCTTCCGCGGC
>CAZGVH010000026.1:0-11233 GCA_964528955.1 uncultured Dehalococcoidales bacterium
CAGAGCAATGCACTGAAGAGATAAGAACTCCCGATTGGCACAGGAAAATGCGCGAAGCTTTTAAATAAAGCGAAGTCCGGACTTGATTATCCGGGCAAATTCGATTGTTAGGAAATAAGGAGAATCACAGATGGATAAAACATTATGGGAAAAAGCGGTTGCCTTTCACGGGCATGAATGTCCCGGTCTGGCAATCGGATTCAAGGCATGCCAGGCAGCCTTCGAAAAAATGGGTATCGGAAGCTCGGATGACGAACAAATAGTCTGTATTACCGAAAACGATGCATGCGGCGTAGACGCCGTGCAGGCGCTGTTGAGCTGCACTCTTGGCAAGGGAAACCTGATTTATCGCGGCACCGGCAAGCAGGCCTTTTCTTTTTATAACCGCACAGACGGTAAAAAAATGCGTGTATGCCTGAAAGCGCCTAAAAAAGATGATATAGAACGCAAGCAATGGCAGGACTACCTTTTAAACGCGCCGGTCGATGAAATATTCACTTTCTCGGAACCCAAATACGAACTGCCGGAGAGGGCAAGGTTGTTTGCCACACTGAAGTGCGATATCTGCGGTGAAAATGCAGCCGAGCATAAAATGCGGATTCAGAAAGGTAAAACCGTCTGCAGCGATTGTTTTAAGACATATGACAGGGGCTGGTAAACAACAGGCAATATAACTGATTAAATACGGGATTTATTAAAAGTATATAAAAATAAAGAGAAAGGGAGTTCGATAGTGAGAAAATTTATAATGGTGATTCTGACGCTTGTACTTACGGCATCCACATTTATCGGGTGCGGAACAGGTGAAGGAAACGAAAGCGACACAACAAGAACAATTACGGACGCCGCCGGACGAACGGTAGAGATACCTGCAACGGTAGAAAGGATTGTCCCGCTCGGAAACGCACCCCGTATGATTACATACCTCGGGCTGGCAAATAAGGTGGTAGGATATAGCGGGTCGGATCCGTCCAAGGTGACCCCTGTCACCGCTTATGCCTATGCCAATAGAGAGGTCTGGGCAGACATTCCCATCGTCGGTACCGATTCCGCCGGTGCTACAGCCTATTATGCCGAGGAAATTATCAGCGTTCATCCGGATGTTATTTTATGTACCTATACCGGTGAACTGGCGGATGAAATCCAGACCAAGACAGGTACCCCGGTGGTGGTAGTGGCACAGGGCACACTATTCGGGGAAGACTATGAGCAGGCACTTCGTCTCATTGGGGATGTCTGCGGAGCGGAAGAAAAAGCGGAGCAAGTTATAACCTATATTAACGATTGTCTTGCCGACCTCGAAACCAGGGCATCGGCAGTTGCGGATACCGACAAACCTACCGTGCTGGCAGCCGCCGCAACATTCAAGGGTTCTCATGGCATAGAGGGAGTCTATTGTAAATCTGCCGTACTGGGAGCGATACTGGCAAACGATGTTACCGAAGGGCTTTCCGACAAAGCCAGCGGTGTTTTAATCGATAAAGAACAAGTCATCGGATGGAATCCCATGTACATATTCTTCGACAGCGGCGGCGTAGGTCTTGTTAAAGCGGATTATGAGAAAACTCCGGATTTTTATGCCCAACTGATAGCTGTAAAAAACGGCGACCTTTACCAGTATCCCAGTTCTACGTCCTATTATTCGAACGTTGAAATTCCTATCGTCAATGCATATTACGTAGCTAGTATTCTCTATCCGGAACAATTTGCGGATATTGATTTCGAAGCAAAAGCCAACGAGATATTCAAGTTTTTCCTGGGGATGGATGATTACCTGGATAATCTGGTAGCAGCAGGAGCCGGCTACGGCAAAGTTACTCTCGGATGATAATAAATGACAGATAACCGTATCACGCAATACCAGTTATACAATGCCTTTATAAAACGGAAAAGGCTTGTATTTATCATCGGCATAATCGCTACTGTCGTTATAGCGCTTTTTGCGGTCAGCGCCGGTTCTCTTGATATCTCCCCGGCTGAGGTCATCAAAACCCTGTTCGGACAGGGAACGGATCTGTCTCAGCTGGTGGTTATGAATATAAGGCTGCCCCGTATTGTGGCAGCCATTCTGGTAGGCGCTATCCTGGCAGTCTCCGGCGCCGTTATGCAATGCGTGCTGCGAAACCCGCTGGCGTCGCCTTCGACACTCGGCGTATCGCAGGGCGCTGCATTCGGTGCAGCGCTGGGCATTATCGTGTTCGGCGGAGGCGTGGTCAATTCGAGTTCTGCCGCCACCGCGATTACAATTAATAATCCTTATATAGTTACCTTGTGCGCTTTTATATGCGGTTCGCTATCTACCGTTGTTGTTATCGCTTTATCCCAATTAAAAAGAGACCTGGGGCCGGCAGGTTTGATACTGGCAGGAGTCGCTTTAAGCTCACTGTTTGCCGGCGGCAGTACTTTACTCCAGTACTTTGCCGATGAAACTAAGATCAGCACTGTTGTCTTCTGGACTTTCGGCAATATGGGGGCGGCAGGCTGGCCTGAGCTTTTAATCCTGGCGATAGTATTCGTTGCTGTTACACTTTATTTCGTGCTGAACCGCTGGAATTATAATGCCATGATAAGCGGAGCCGATACAGCCAAAAGCCTGGGAGTTAATACGAGGACGATCATGCTGACGAGTATGTGCGTCGGTACCCTGGCAGCGGCGGTTGCCGTCTCTTTCGTTGGCATCATCAGCTTTGTCGGACTGGTGGCGCCGCATATAATGCGCAGGTTTGTCGGCAACGACTACCGCTATCTGATACCATGTTCGGCAGCCGCCGGAGCGCTGCTCCTGATTCTGGCCGATACGTTCGGCAGGCTGGTTATTGCGCCGGTCATACTTCCGATCGGGGCGATTACATCGTTTTTAGGCGCTCCGCTGTTCCTCTTCCTTTTATTCAGGGGGATCAGGTCAAATGATTGAGATAAACGATATCAGCTTCGCCTATAACCGCAATTCAAGGAATGTGCTGGAGAACATAAGCTTCGATATACAGGAGAACCGCTGCATAGCCATTTTGGGAAATAACGGAGCCGGTAAAAGCACTTTGCTTAAATGCATCGACCGCATCTGTCCGGCGCAGAAAGGTGTAGTGCTGATAGAAAAAGAAAATGTGTTTAAGATGAGCAGCAACGTCATAGCGCAGAACATTGCTTATGTGCCACAAGGCAACAAGGCTATCGGCATGACGGTGTTCGATATGATACTCCTCGGCAGAAAGCCGTATATCAAGTGGGATGCGACATCGGAGGACAGGCAGATTGCCTTCGATATAATGCACAAAATGAAACTGGATGATTTTGCGCTGCGAAATATATCGGAGCTTTCGGGAGGCGAATTGCAGAAGGTGATGCTTGCCAGGGCGCTGACGCAGGAACCAAAGCTTTTAATGCTCGACGAACCGACAAGCAATCTCGACCCGCACAACCAGCATGAAGTATTGCGAATCGTGAAAAAAATTGCGCAGGAACACAACACCTGTGTGGCAATCGTCATTCACGACCTGAATCTGGCAATCCGTTACTGCGACCGCTTCGTGTTTCTGAAAGACTCTCAGATTTATTCATACGGCGGTATGGAAACGATGACACCCGAAAACATCGAGGCGGTTTATAGAATCCATGTACATATCATCGAACATATGGGAATCCCGGTTATCGTTCCTTTCCCCGACGAACCGGTCGCGGCGGACGATAATAAGGGAAAAGTAAGGAAAACGGCGAAGGAAACCTGAATCGTAAATCGAAATAGACGTTAGACAAGAATAAAGACGCCCCGGATTTTCAGCAGTAAGTCTGTGATTCCGGGGTGTTTCTTTACTTAATACTCTCAAGACATAATATAGACGATGAATTACGGATAAAATTATTTAACAGATTGTTAAAATCCACAAATATTTATTGACAACGGATATTTACCGGAATATACTGGATATATCGTATATGAATATTAAGCCTTTAATAACAAACGGAATTATTTTGCTGCTTTTATGCTCATTCCTTGTTATGGGATGTGGTAAAGCAGAGTTTGAAAAAGCGCCGGAGATATCCGATATTCAGCATGACACTCTCACTGCCACATATAAAATGGACAACGGGAGAAGTTACAGTATCAGCGGTAGGAGCGACGCCATGCCAAGCGAGCAGTTGGATTATATGCTTAATATAATCAATAACGATGAACCCTGGCATTTAGAATATTACATTTTCCTCGTTGACAGCGAATCGGTTATCCAGGAAGTCTGCCACGAAAACTTCGATATTCAAAGCCATGGTGGTACAGGTAATACTTTCCATGTGACGATTCCCGAGAGTTACGATGGGGCTATGGGGCTTTATTTCATAATTCCGCAAGAATCGATTTTTATAGTAAAGATATCGGATACAATCACTACCAGCTGGCCAGATCCAAGCGATTATTATTAATCAGGCTTCCTTCAACATCTCCCACATCGGGACGTCGATTAGCGTAAGGCTGATTTGATGGAGAACCTTGAATCCGAAATGTTCGTACATCTTTACATTCCCTTCGGTTTCGGTTTCCAGATAAACGGATACTTTTTCGGCCTTCGATTTTTCTATTATCGAGCCGATAAGTTTGCTTCCGTACCCGTTGCCGTGCAGTTCCAGGCGTACTCCTACTATCAAAACGTACAGGTATCTCCTGCCTGCCATATATTTGTGCCTGTCATCGGAGATGGGTTTGAAAATGGGCAGCTTTTTTTAGAAATACTAGCCCCCATCCTCATAGCGGCGCTTAAGCCGCCACCGGCTAAAACACGCCACATTGTCATGTCATCGAATTCTCTATCTTGAATTGTGGTGTATACAATGTTAAAATACTATTTAGTACATATGTTCTAATTATTGGAGGATGAGAAGATGGATAAGTTGTCTACTCTCGTCAATGCAGCCCGGTTCGATTCCTGCGGTTGTGGCGGCGCCGGTTCTGCGGCAAAATCCCCGCTGGGTATTGTCCATAAAGCTGCTCTCCCCGGTGGCGGCTGTATTTCTCTACTTAAGGTTTTGATGACGAATGTTTGCCTTAATGATTGCGCTTATTGTGTAAACCAGGTTAGCCGCGATATTCCGCGTTGTTCTTTTCAACCGGAAGAGCTGGCCAAGCTTTTCATGGAACTATATACTAAAAGACTCGTGCAGGGTTTATTTCTCAGTTCCGGCATCGGCAGTGATGTTTCGCTAACTATGGAATCCATGATAAAGGTGGTGGAAATACTGCGTTACCGTCATAAATTCAGTGGATATATCCATCTCAAGATATTGCCCGGCGCCAGTTTCGACTTTATTGAAGCAGGCTGCCGTTTGGCAACCCGGGTCTCGGTCAATATAGAGGCGCCGACCGCCCGGCATCTTGCCAGTCTTAGCCGCAAGAAAGACCTGCATAACGGTATTATCGAACGCATGCGCTGGGTGAAAGAGATTACTTCCAAAAATGATAGTCTGGTGCCTGCAGGGCAAACTACCCAGTTTGTCGTGGGGGCTGCCGGTGAAACGGATCGTGATATTCTGAGTGTCAGTAAAAACCTTTATAATGATTTGGGATTGAGGAGGATTTATTTTAGCGCTTTCCATCCGATAAGCAACTCCAGACTAGAAAATCTAAAACCCACCCCGCCGATGAGGGAACATCGCCTTTATCAGGTGGACTGGCTGCTCCGGATTTACGGTTTTTCTTCCCTTGATTTGGAACTGGCCCTCGATAAAAACGATAACCTTTCTATCGGGAAAGACCCTAAGCTGGTTATCGCACAGAAACAGCCCTGGCTTTTTCCTGTAGATATCAATAGAGCCAGCTATGAAGAGCTTATCCATGTGCCGGGTATCGGACCTGTATCGGCGAAAAGAATAATCGAAACCCGCCGGGGACACAGCATTTTCTTAACGCAACAATTACAAAAAATGGGGGTTGTAATGAGGCATGCGCTATCCTTTATCCGGTTCAAGGGTATGGATAATGACGAGAAACAACTGTCGTTTCTGTCTCAACTGGATGACGATATGAACCGGAAAGAGTTTTCCTTGCCCTAAGCAGCACCGGTAATTTAGATTGAGTGGTGGAGCTGAGGGGATTCGAACCCCTGACCCCTGCGATGCGAACGCAATGCTCTCCCAGCTGAGCTACAGCCCCAAGAAACTCAATTATAGCATATTTTATTAAATTATTATCTATCGTAATAATACGAGCCGATTTTAAGGTTGCGATGTATTCTGTAGTTTTCATATTTCGAGGGCTTCGTTTCCCGTTTTACTTTCTTTGAGGGCATTTTGATAGAGCCCCCTGATGTTTTGGGTACCCCTTCATTTGAAAAGCAAGCTGTCGTTGACACTGGATTGTATCACCAGTATAATTTATGTGTATTTCGGGCCGAAGTGGCGGAATGGCAGACGCGCTACGTTCAGGGCGTAGTGTCCGTACGGGCATGAGAGTTCAAATCTCTCCTTCGGCACCACGTTGCGCTTGTAGCTCAACTGGATAGAGCGCAGCCCTGCGGAGGCTGAGGTCGTGGGTTCAAATCCCACCAAGCGCGCCATTTAACAAGGGGGCGGTTAGCTCAGTTGGTTAGAGCACCTGCTTTACACGCAGGTGGTCATAGGTTCGAGTCCTATACCGCCCACCATTTTATTCAGACGATAGATCAAAAATTATCCCTCCGATTTTTCTTTTAGAAAGATTAGAACAATAACATGCAGGGGTCATCCCGATGGTATCGGGATACCGCCCACCATTTTTTAAAGCTGACTTAAGGCTTATGTCAATTGCGGCATAAGCCTTTTTCATTAAATGGCACTGATACTTTTTAAATTAATTGAAAAATCGGTTTTCTATGACTAGAATTAAAGTAGTTCTGATGAAGCCTTGTTAAAGACCCTATAAGATGCCTTAAAGAATATGAAGAATCTGAATACTAAAATCATCTATCCGGCAACTTTTATAACCATGGGGGTGTTGTTTCTACTGATAAGTACCCTGTTTTACCCGGCAATATCACAATGGATTTTGCATCTTCAGGATGATATTTCCATCGCTGCGCCTTCTTTCTGGAATCTGTCGTTTGTACTGGTATTCGTAAGGATAATTTTTATTATCGTGGGTGTTTTTCTAACCGGATTCGGAATTTTCCTGTGCTGGAAAAAATTATTCTAGCCGGCGGCTCGGCAGCATTTCCGTTACCTGTCGATTGGGATAAATCCGGACAGTTTTATTCGTCGGCTTCTACCCTGAAATAAGTTCCCAATTTTGTATGCTCCCTTAAATGTGCGACCACGTCGATAGCTATCTTAAATATAACAAGCACTATCAGCAGAACCTGATTCGTTCCGGTTAAACTTATCAGGAAGCCGCACAGGATAATTGTAATATGCATAAAAACTATCCTGCCATACGGCGCTACCATCTGCTGCGATAAGGTCACCTTCTCATATTCCTTATGCCCGATATAGTTGGTCACGAAGGAGACGCCATGACTTATTGTTAGCGATATGACAGCCAGAATAACTGTCGATGCGTGGATATTCACAGGGGCAAATAATGCGAAAATGAAAACACCATGTCCCAGCATAAATAACGAATAGTGTACTATAAAAAAGACAATTCCCGATGTTTTATGACTGACGCCGGACGCATTAACCGACTTAATCATAAACATTTTGGCAATATTGAAAATCCCGACCACCGCCGATTCTATCCAGTAAAAGAAGAGGATGGAAAATACATCCCAATTGAAGAGGCAAATACCGGCAAAAGGCACGAGGTTGGCCAGTATCAGAGTCAGCAACGAATATCTTTTCATTGTCGGGGTACCACAGACATCATGCCGAATATTCCATACACCTCTGTTTGGCATATTCCCAGGCGGAGAACTTTTCTTTACCGTCATCGTTACTGATATAAGGGTCTTCGCCGTACAGCATGTAACCTTCCCAGAGTTCCTTAAAGCTGTATTTGTTCTTTTCTATTCGTTCAAAATATTCGTCGACCTTCTCTTTACAGGCAGTAAGCGCTTCATCGCGGGTATCGAACTCCCCCAACTTATAACGTTCGCTTTCATCCCCGCTATGGAAGTTGTCATCGACATATACTATGTACTTATCCATGCGTTGTATTATAGCTCTATTTACTTTGTAAATAATAGTGGTCAAAAATTCGAGAATTATACCGCCCAACATTCCTATAGTAATATTAAGGCTTATACCGGAATCCGGCATAAGCCTTTCTCATGGAATGGTATTGATAAAAAGCTATGTAAGTTGAATAACCTGAATCGTCCAGGAACCTTCGGCGGGAATTCCTTCAACACTGACATACATATTGATACCGGTCTTGTTATAGACGTACGTGTAATAAGTCTCCCATGCCGTAACCGAGGCGTCTACTATAGCTATATAGTTATTACTATTATCGTAAAACAGGTTGGCGGAAAAATCGCCGTCGTAATCGGTAGTAAACTGGAACACCCAAGGGGATTTTTCTATCGAGAACGGCAGTGAAGTCATACTGCCTTTACCGGCATAGGTAAAAACAACAAAACCGTTTACGGTATTGGTTATTATCGTGGGTGTTGCCGTAACGGTTTTTGTTTCTGTCCTGGTATTCGTAGACGTTACGGTTGTTTTGGAACCGGTGACGGTAACGGTCTCTACCGGCAGGGTAGATGTAACCGTTTCGGTGATTACAGGAGGAGTCGTTGTACTGATTGAAGTGAACGTACTGACTTGAGTATAAGTAGAATTGGATACTATTGTCTGTGTTGAAATTACAGTTTCCGTGACACTGCCTTTGCAACCGGAAAATACTAAGATACCTACTGAAAGAATACCCGTTAAAACCATTAATATTTTTCTCATAAGAACTACCTCTTTATATCAGGCAACCCTTTCTATTATTCTAATAACTGGACGGTTATAATGCAACAATCTTTTACTCGTTGGATGGTAAAATCATATATAAAAAGGTCCTGTTTTAAAGATAAAAAATATTATTATAAGCTCTTGGAGAGTCCCGGCGCCATATTATATAATCATTAAAGTAAGACGAAATCAGATCGATGCCCCCGATAGGTACAAGCTATTTTAACGATACGCTTTATTGCAGGACACACGATCTGTTTTAAGTTGTACTTAAAAGGAGAGATTATCCGAAATGAACAAAGAAGCTGTCCGCCGTCCTTTTGCAGCCTGGATATTAATCGTTTTGTTATTATTTATCGGAGTAGGCGCTGTAATCAGCGGAGCTATGCTTTTTGTTGCTCCGGACGGACATTTGATGCAATGGTCTGCCGATGACCTGGCCGGAACGCCTTTTTCAAACTACCTTATCCCGGGAATAATCCTTTTCACTTTAGTAGGTATCTTTCCGCTCCTTGTCGGATACAGTCTGATAAAACGCCCGGTTTGGAACTGGCCGGATGCATTAAATCCGGTCAAGAAGAAGCATTGGGCATGGACGGCTTCCTGGGCTGCCGGAGTTATAATGCTGATATGGATTGGCGTCGAGACCATTATGCTGGGATATATCAGCTTTCTGCAGCCGGTTATCGCCATTTACGGCGTACTGGTTATATTGCTGACTTTGCTGCCGAATGTCAGCAGATATTATACGCGTTGAAGGCTATTTGAATAAATTAAATTAAGGCTTATGCCAATTATGACAGAAGCCTTTTTCATCGAGAACAAGGTATATTAGTTAATTTTTTCAGGGAATCAGTTTTTTATCTTTTTCCTGAGATTTCAGCTGAACGATATACATCGCAGTTAGCATGAATACAGCTCCGAGTACAATGCGCCATGTCAGGGGTTCATTCCCGACAAGAACGCCGAATACTCCGGCAAATAAAGGCTCCAGCGTTAAAATCACGGCCGCATGAGTCGGCGTTATTATCGATTGCGCCCACGTTTGCACAAAAAAGGCCAGCGATGTTGCAAAAACAGCGGTTATAATTATTATAAACCATATGTAAGGGTCGGTCGGGATAACAATGCCGCCCGGCAGAGCAAATACAAGCAGTATTACCGCCATGGTGAACATTTGAACTATGGTCAGGCTGTAAGAGTCGCTTCCGGGAGACCATTTACCCAGCCCTACTGTATATAAAGCAAGGGTAAGCGCGCATAAGATAGTCAGCATTTCACCCGGGCCGATGCCGATACCGTTCAGTGTTATAAATGCCAAACCGATAACCGACAGCAATACCGCCAGCCAGACATTGCCGGTTATTTTTTGCTTTATCCAGAGCCAGGCAAAAAACGGAGTCAGAACGATGGATAATCCGGTAATAAAACCGACAACGGTTGCCGTAGCATAAAGCAGGGCGAATGTTTGCGTAATATAGCTCAAACCCAGGAAAATGCCGAGCACGACGCCGTATTTTAAAACCGGGGTTTTAATAGAGCCCAGACTTCGCGGGCGGATTATAATCATCACAATTGCCGCAATCGTAAAGCGCAATGCCAAGAAATCCATTACCGGCATCTGCGCTACCGCCTGCTTTACAATAATAAAAGACCAGCCCCAGATTGCCGTAATAAAAACAAGTGCAATTATTGCCAGCCTGGTAGATTTTTTAAAATTATCAAACATAAAACTAAATTAAAACACTTCTTTTAAAAAAAATAAAAACTCCATCAGCGAAAAGTATCAACTGGAATCTTTCAATCACCTGTTTTGCAGAGATTTTAAATCATATCTGCAAAACTTTACTGAGGAAATCCTGTGTGCGTTTCTGAGCGGGAGATGTAAAAAATAATTGCGGAGTATTTTCTTCAACGATGACGCCCTCATCCATGAAGATGATGCGGTCGGCCGCGGCTCTGGCAAATCCCATTTCATGGGAGACTACTATCATAGTCATTCCTTCTTTTGCCAGATTTGTCATTACGTCCAGCACCTCTTTAATCATTTCGGGGTCGAGGGCGCTGGTAGGTTCGTCGAAGAGCATTATTTTCGGGTTCATCGCCAGTGCACGGGCAATCGCTACGCGTTGCTGTTGCCCTCCGGATAGTTGCCCCGGGAAAGCATCGGCTTTTTCAGGAATGCCGACTTTATTCAATAACTTCATAGCTATTTCAATAGCCTCTGCCTTTTCGCGTTTGCGGACTATACGCTGTGCCAGCGTAAGGTTATCGATGACTTTAAGATGCGGAAAGAGATTGAAAGATTGGAATACCATGCCCACTTCGCAGCGTACTGTATTAATATTATGCGGATTATTCAAATCAATTCCAT
>CAZGVH010000027.1:0-11170 GCA_964528955.1 uncultured Dehalococcoidales bacterium
TCGGGCGGTTGATTTCCAGGGCGCGGTTAATCACTTCTATTTTATGCAGCATCTGCTTTTCATCGATGCCGGTTCCCCTGCCGGTTACATTCGCCGCAGACCTGCCGGTAAATGCCGCACAGATGGCGCTGGCAGCCGTGGTATTGCCGATTCCCATCTCACCGGTACCGACGATATCCAACCCTCTGACAATCTGCGATTCGATAACGGCAATTCCTGCTTCTATGGCATCGGTCGCCTGCCGGCGTGTCATCGCCGGCCCCTGCGCCATGTTGGCGGTACCGAAGGCAATGGATCTGCATTCGAGTAATGGATTCGGTTCGAATCCGCCGATGACACCCATATCCGCGACAGCTACCCGAGCGCCGATATGCCGCGCAAAAACATTAACGGCGGCACAGCCCGCCAGGAAAGGATAGACCATCTGGCGCGTTACTTCCTGCGGATAGGCGCTCACCCCCTCGGCAACAACGCCGTGGTCAGCGGCCATCACCACGATAGCCTTGTTATCGAATGTAGAGGTAATACAACGGCGCATACCGGCTACCCTGACAGATACATCTTCCAGCTTGCCGAGGCTGCCGCGCGGCTTTGTAAGCGAATCCTGGCGTTTGCGGGCAAGCTGCATTATCCTTTCATCGACCGATTCGATTTTATTCAGTACTTGCGATAACGAACTGCTCATTTATATCCCTTCTATAAAATCGATTTTTAGAATCTATCTAGTTTAACTATCAGTTTACATTATGCCGGTGATTACCCGTTACCAGGGTAACAGGCAGGTTATTAACCGGATGCGAAGATATGCACACATCGGCACCGTATACCTGCTTCACATTTACGGCAGTGACCACTTCCAGAGGGCTTCCCTCGTCGAAAATGCAGCCTTTGTTCAACATGATGATACGGTCGCAATACTGGGCAGCCAGGTTGAGGTCGTGCAAAGCCGCAAGTACCGCCAACCCTTCTTTTTTACAGAGGCCGGATATCAGTTCGAGCGTTTCTATCTGGTAATTGATATCCAGATGCGAGGTCGGTTCATCCAACAGGATTATCCGGGGTTGCTGCGCCAGCGCGCGGGCAATCGTCAAACGCTGTCTTTCACCGCCGGAAAGTTCCCCGGCACGGCGGTCTGCAAGATAAAGAGTATCAGTTAATTGCATCGCTTTTACGGCAATATCGATATCCTTCTTCCCCTCGTATTCCAGGAATCTCAAATGCGGAGTGCGCCCCATCAAAACTATTTCGAACGCTGTAAAAGCCTCGGGCAGAACGGCCGATTGTGGAACAACGGCAACAGTACGGGCAAGGTCGTTCTGCGATATACCGGATATGGATGTGTCATCAAGTAAAATATCGCCGCTCTTATATGCGATAACCCTGGTAATACCTTTTATAAGTGTAGATTTTCCGCAGCCATTGGGACCGACTACCCCCAGCACTTCCCCGGGCAAAATATCCATGTTGATATCCGACAGCACAATCTTTTCGTCATATCCGAGGGTAACATTTTTTAAACATAATTTACTCATCATATACCTCCCCGTTTAAAAAACCGCCTTCTTTTTACGTCTCAACAGATACAGGAAAAAGGGAGCCCCGAAGAAGGCAGTGACTATCCCCAGCGGTATTTCAGCCGGCGGCATGACCGTTCTTGCCAGCAGGTCGGCCAGAATCAGGAAAATACTGCCGCATAAAATAGATAGCGGCAGCAGGAAACGGAAATCCGGTCCCCATATCAGACGTACCGCGTGCGGAATTATGATACCGACAAACCCTATGATACCGCCGAAACTGACAGCAGCAGCGGTAATTAAAGTCGCTGCTACCAGTAGTATGCGTTTGGTACGTTCGACGTTCACACCGAGTTGCTGTGCCTGCTCTTCGTCGAATTGCATTACATTCAACGAGCGACCGTAAAGGCATATAAATAGAGAACCGAGAGTTATTACAGGTACGGCTATCCAGACATGAATCCATTTCGGAGACGAGAAGCCTCCCAGTATCCATGAATAGATGCCGTGCATCGATTCATCGCTGTTGATTAATAAATAAGACATGATGGCAGTCAGAAAAGAGCCTAATGCCACACCCGCCAAAATCAGCGTCGTCATAGGCAGGCTTTTCCCCACCTTCCCCAGCGAATAGACGATGAAAACCGCACCCAATCCGCCGATAAAGGCAAAGATCGATACCAGGTTCAAGCTCCAGAAGGAACTACTCAACGGAATCAGAAAACCGATAACGGCGCCAAGTGCTGCTCCCTGTGATACGCCGATTAAATAGGGGTCTGCCAGCGGATTGCGAAAAAGCCCCTGGTAGGTAGCACCGGCCACCGCCAGCGCCGCCCCGGTAACTCCGGCTAAAATGGCACGCGGCATACGCAGATTTAAAATAACTGTTTCTACCGTTCCTTCCCATGTTTCCGGAATCGAGATAAAAGGAATTTTCGAAAGTATGACACTTATAGTGGTAGCAAAAGGAATTGATGAACTGCCGGTGCTTACAGCGAATAATATGACCAGCAACAAAAATATAAAGAGAAAGACCATTAACAATACTTTTCTCTTCCATTTGAAGGGATTTAGATCAACTGATTTTTTCGCTTTTTCCATATTTTAACCGGTTTTAAAAAAGTAACAATAACCCTGCCATCCGGGAGTATCTATTTTTCCCGGATGGCATGAATATTTAATTGTACAGAATTATATTAAATCAAGAAAATAAATCCGGGTGTAAAAGCCTGGCATAGAGTTCCAGGGCATCAACTATACGCGGGCCGGCACGGCAGACGATATCGGAATCAACGATATAAATATGGCCGTTCAGATAGGCATTTGTCTCTTTAAAAGGGGAATCTTCCGCAATAACCGCATTGAAAGATGATTCGGAACCGTGGTCAGTTACTATTGTAATAATATCCGGATTGCGTATCACAGCCTGTTCCAGATCGACCTGAACATCCCATTCAACATCGCCGAAGACATTGATTCCGCCTGCCATTTCGATAACGATATCCAAAAATGTATATTTACCGGTTGTCCACAAGGGATCAAACCATGTAATATGCAAAACAGACGGTTTTTCTTCCTCGCCAAGCCCTGAAAGGGCATTACAAACAGCATCGATTCTTTCCTGCAAACCGGCTACCGCCCCGGCAGCATAATCCTGGTTCCCTGCCAGCATACCGACAAGCACGATATCTCTCATCACCCCCTCGATATCGCCGGGAGCGACAACGATCACGGTTAATCCCTGCGATTGAAGCCACTCGACATCACCGGTAGTACATTGGATGCTGTCGGCTAATACCACATCGGGATTGAGCAGCAGGATTTTTTCCTTGTTAGGGTCATAATAACCGCCGATGCTTTCGACTTCGCTCGCTTCTTCAGGGTAGTTGCAGTAGTCGGTTCTGCCGATCAGCAGATTGCCGGCATCGACGAAATAAACGATTTCGGTAATCGCCGGAGCCAGCGAAACGATGGAATCCACCGGTCCCTCGAAGGTATAGGTTACGCCGGCGTCATCGGTAACGGAAATCAAGCGGACGGTTTCCGTTACCGTAGATACTGATGTCTCGGTTTTAGTCAAAGTAGCAGTAACGGTATTGTTAACGGTTTCGGTAGCTGTAGAAGTTACAGTCGAAACAGATGTTGATGTTGTCGTTTTGGTCGTGGTTGCGGTAACCGTTTGTACTTCCGGTTCGCAACCGGTAAGAAAAGGAACCGATAAAGCCATAACGGCGATCAAACCGATAATAGATATAATCTTTATTATTTTTTTCAAATCATAGCCCCTCTAAATAAACTTTTCTTGATAATTATCAATTCTACTTGATTATAATCAGAAAAAAGGGCATTGTCAATAGTCTTTTAAAGCTGATAAAAAATTTTAGGAACCGGCTATTTTTGAAAGCCCGTAATTTTTCTTCATCGTGCCGCAGAAAATAATATAGTTACTGGATCCCGCCCATCAACCTGAAATAGTATTTTGCATTGCGGGTATTATAGAGCTGATACCAGGCATCCACTATCTCAGGAGTAAATACATCGAGCAGGCTGAAAACCTGGGCTGAAAATTCCAGCGGAGCGATACCAGATGCCGTAATTAAACTGACATCCGTTACGACCGGCTGGTTCTGGTAGAAAGTTTCCCCGGCATAATCGGGGCAAACCGCTTTCAGAAACTCAAGGTCGTTACTGGTATGCGGCCGGTTGTTTAACAACCCTTTAGAAGCCAGCCCTATCGTAGCGCCGCAGACGGCAGCGACGATAATATTTTCCTTAAGAAATTGTTCGGCGGTTGCCAGTATTGCATCGTGAATTGAATCGAGCCAGGTATCACCGCCGGGTAATATTAAGGCTACCGCGTTCTCAGGTTCGATTTTATTGATTTCCATATCCGGCTTAAGCTTCAATCCGCCCATTGTGGTCACACCGGATTTAGAGTTGCTCACAGTAACCAATTTCAACGGGGAAACATCTTTTTTGAAAAATCTCCCTGAATTAATTTCAGCAGATATATAGGCGGTTTCCCAGTCGGCCATAGTATCGAAAACATAAAGATAAACGGTGTCTTTCATCATTCTCCCTTTCATACGATTTTAATAAACTTACACAATCCGGGCTTTCGCTCCGATTTATAAACCCGATCCGGCAACCAGTTCGTAGTGAACCTTTTCTTTTTCCAGCCGGATTATCAACTCGTTCAACTCCCCTTCGACGCAGCAGATAAAAGGATTAAGTCCGGTTCTGGCGGCTTCAACCGTAACCTCGATAACGCCGTAGTGACAAAATTCAACGCCGCACTTCGAAAGCGCCACATAGGATTCGATTCCCAACCCTGCAATAATATCGCCGGCGGCAGCATATTTTTTCAGAACATTATAATTAACAGTACGGGAACCTCCCCGTGCAATGTCGGGAATTTTAAAAATCGTAACGTTACCGGTTTTCAAGGGAACGATGCCCTGTACCCCGGAAACACCGACATCCTCACCTGCTTTTGCCGCTGAAACGGTAAAACCGCTGGCTCCGTTATTGACTTCGGGGGAAGCATAGAGCATGCCGCCTTTCATCTTCAACGACACCTTCTGATTGCTTTCTAAATCCGCTTCCGCCAGCGCAGCGCAGACGGATATATTGTTTACGGCTCTTTGAATATATAGATTATAGCTGTTTAATTCTTTTAAAGATTTGATTACCCAGTTGACACCTTCGTTGGTTACGCGGTAGCTGGAACGCCCCAGCGCTACCAGCATCCCGTCGTTTATCAGTTGCGCAATGTAATCAGATACCGCCTGAGGGGTGATATCCAGTTCCCTGGCAATTTCACGCTGCTGAATATCGGGGCCTTTATCGGCTATCTCGACCAGAATCTGAAACTTGGTGGTTTGATTTTTATTACGTAATATTTCTATCATAACGAATTAACCACATTTTACAATAATTTTACCAGATATCAAGTATCCTTTATTAATTTTCTGCGTTTTTATTATAGCTGTTATTCAATAAAAATACAGTTCTTATTCAACAAAAATAGACATTTTTATATCACTGGTTTAGAATGGACGGACAATGAACTGGAAAAATTTGAAAATCAAGCCCGTATATTGGGGCATTTTAATATTCATCATCGCACAGGCTATCACCTTCGGCGTCATTATCAAACAGGACGCCTACTTTGCAGAGCATGAAATCGTCATACCGACACAACCCGATGATATAATAATCTGGCCGACTACGACCACCTCTACAGCCACCGAAACCACGACCACCACTATTAAGACTACCGTAACCACTACCGTTTCGAACTCGGTTATATTATCTATCAGCACACAAACACAGGTGACGGAATATGTAACTTTATATGAAGAGGAGACCCCCTTATTTTCATCGCTGGGAGCCATCCTGATTTATTTCTTTGCTGTGGTGCTGGTAATGTCTGTCATACTGTTTGTAATACCGCTCTCGGCTCTCAAGATCTTCTTCAGGGGACTTTTTGCCTTCCTGTTCGCATGGGGTATTTTCATCGTACAGGTTTTCTGGATGCCGCTCATTCCATCTATCATTATTGCCGTTGCCATAGGCGTTTTATGGTTCTTTATGCCGCGTATCTGGCTGCATAATATAATAATGATACTTACCATGGTCAGCCTCGGCGCTGTTTTCGGCCGTCTAGTATCGCCGTGGACCGCCATGATACTGCTGCTGGTAATCGCCGTCTACGATTTCCTGGCCGTACGCTTCGGTTTTATGACATGGATGGCAAAGAGGATGGAGTCTTCGGACAGCCTGCCGGCTTTTGTAATCCCGTCCAGCTTCGGCGAATGGAAAGGAAGCATCAAGAAACCAAAGTCCGGTGATGCTGCAGTCGTGAAAAATGCCGCAACCATAAAAGAGACCGCCAGTGCGGAAGAGGCTGCTGGCGTCGAAATTAAAAATAATCCCGAGCGTTTCAATCACTCGATTCTCGGCGGCGGCGATATCGGCTTCCCGCTTCTTTTAACCTCAGCGGTCTATTTTGCCCTGGGATTGCAATCCTCCATACTTGTTGCCGCGTTTTCGCTGGCCGGTCTTGTCTGCGCCTACCTGATTCAATCATATATTCTGAAAGGCAAACCGATGCCGGCATTGCCTCCGATCGCAGCCTTATCGCTGGTCGGACTCCTGCTGGTAATCTGATACCCAACCAAGAATAAGAATCCTATAAAACCTAAAAAGTCAGCCGTTTTATCTTCATATTGTTCGCTTTACTTGTCCTTTACCTTTTAAAGAGTATAATTGAAAATAGCAGGTAAATACGGAGTGAACATATTATGAGAATACTTGTCGTAGAAGATGAAAAAGAACTGGCTGATGCCATAACCAAAGGGCTTAACAAGCAGGGATATGCCAGCGATACCGCCTATGACGGGGAGGAAGCTCTCTACAAAGCAGATTTGAACAGCTACGACCTGATAATACTGGATATCATGCTGCCCAAAGTTGACGGCATAGAAATCTGTAAAAAGCTGAGAGCCGCTGGGTCGCCGGTCGGCATACTGATGCTGACCGCCCGCTTCGGGGTCGAAGACCGCACGGGAGGGCTGGAAATCGGGGCTGATGACTACATGGTAAAACCTTTTTATTTCCCCGAGCTTTTAGCCAGGGTACGCGCCATACTCAGGCGCAAGGGCGGACACAGGGATGTCATCCTCAGGAACGGCGATTTTGTAATCGACCCGAATACCATCAAGGGCTATAATAAAAATAAGGAAATAACTTTTACAGTAAAAGAATTTGCCATCCTGGAGTACCTGATGCAGAACAGCGGCAGGATTGTCAGCCAGGAAGAACTGCTGGAACATATCTGGGATGAAGAATCGAATATATTTACCCAGGCAATCAAGGTACATATCAGCAATATCCGTAAAAAAATGGAGTCTATCGGAGCCGGGGATTTGATCAAAACCGTTAAAGGCAAAGGATATATGCTATGAAAGCTCCGGCTTTCTTAAAAACCATCGGATTCAAGCTGACGCTCTGGTATGTCATCTTTTTCTTTTTAATCGGCGCGTTACTGATAGGTGGTTACAGCCTGACAATGCAAATGGCGCATAAAGATATTCCACCGCGCTTTATGGGCGACCCCAGGCCTCCCATGGAAATCGCCGAGAATGTCGGTGACAGCTATGTCAACTATCTGAATGTCTATTCATGGATTAGCTTCGGTGTACTGCTTGTATTATGCGCCGCAGGCGGCTATTTCCTGTCCAAAAAGATGCTTAAACCGGTCGATAAAGTTTCGGCGCTGGCGACACGCATATCCACCAGCAATTTAAAAGAACGCATAAATTACCAGGGACCGGAAGATGAAATGAAAAGGCTTGCCGATACCTTCGATAGCATGTTGAACAGACTGGAAGAGTCATTTAATATGCAGAACCGCTTTATACAGGATGCTTCACACGAACTGAAAACCCCGATCGCTATTGCCCAGACGAATATTGAAGTTGTAGAGATGGATGAGAATCCGTCCGTCGAGGATTACCGCAAACTGGTCGAGGTTTTAAAAACCAACACCGAACGCATGAGCCGGTTAAGCGAGAAACTTTTATTATTATCACAGAACCAGCAGCGGATTTTCGAATATAAAATAATAAATATCAATAACCTCATCGAAGATATAGTCAAAGAAATTAATTCGTATGCCAGAAAATGTAATATAACTATGAAGCTCGATTTATCGAAAACGGAACTGGCGGTTAATGTTGATAATTTTGCCGTCAAGCAGGCTATTACCAATTTGATTGATAACGCAATTAAATATAACCACAGCCGCGGCAATGTAAAGATATCCACACGCAAGAATGGGGTTAATGCCGTTATTACAGTAGAGGACAATGGTATCGGTATTTCAAAAGAAGACCAGAAACACGTTTTCGACCGCTTTTTCCGCGTGGACAAATCGAGGTCGCGCACACAGGGCGGCAGCGGACTCGGACTGGCAATAGTTAAAGAAATCATCGAGTCTCACAAAGGAGTAATCAGCGTTAAAAGCGAACCCGGCATGGGCAGCATTTTCACGATTACCCTGCCGCTTCATAATTCCGAAGAAATATAATCAGGCTGTTTAAACAGGTTTCATCGGTATAATTGTTGATTAGTAAAACCTGTCTGCTATTTTTATACTCAGGAGGTTAAAAATGAATAATGCCGTTATCAAGTGGATATTCGTACCGGTTACTATCATTCTGGTTATCATTACCTTAATCGGTGTATCGATGCTTTCCTCCCAGGAAAATCAGCTCGAAAAAGCCAACGACCTGATAAATTCGCTTGAAGAGCAATTATCGACAGCCACAGCGCAGATCGCTTCGCTGCAAAGCGACATCGACGACCTTTCCTCGCTGGCAGACGACATTGCATCGCTCGAAACTGCTATTCAGAATCTGGGCGGGCAGACTTCTACAGGCACAACCCTCGCAAATATTGCAGACGTGGTTTCCACTGTCAGGGCGGGAGTGGTAGCTATAAATACAACCTCTGTTTATAAATACGGCTGGGGCAGTTTTACCTATGATTACGTTGTCGAAGGCGCCGGTTCCGGCTGGGTAATCGACGAGAGCGGTATTATCGTAACCAACTACCATGTTATTGAAGATGCCGATACCATCAAAGTAACACTGGATAACGGCAATATCTACGATGTAGACCTTTCCACCGTTTATTACGACGAAGCGGCCGATGTAGCTATTTTCAAGATCGATGCAGATAATCTGACAGCTTTAAAAATCGGCAATGCTTCGACTCTGGCAGTCGGTGAGTGGGTGGTAGCCATGGGCAATTCGCTCGACCTGGGCGTCAGCGCCAAGGAAGGTATTATCAGCCAGCTGCATGTTTCTATTACCGTAGGAAACCAGTCTCTCGATGAGCTTATTGAAACCAGCGCCGCCATCAATTCCGGCAACAGCGGCGGCGTGCTGGTAAACATGAAGGGCGAAGTCATCGGCATCACCAACGCCAAGGTATCCGATGTGGGAGTGGAAGGTATGGGCTATGCCATCAATATCAACTCTGCTATGGCGATTATAAACGGCTTGATGGCGGAAATGGCAGCCGCTTAAATACAAATATCTGGTAAAGTTTAAAGAGGAGGCTAGCTGCCTCCTCTTTTTATATGTCATTACGAGTCCATTCAAAAAGGGAAGGCTCTTAACTGTCATCCTGGAGCGAAGATTTATCGGAGCGAAATCCCGATTGATCAGGACAAGACCAATCGAATGGCATTTAGACTCTTCGTTTCACTCAGAGTGACAGCCAGGTATTGTCATTCTGAAATCACAAGGGGTGATTGAAGAATCCGGGGGGTGGTAAAAGACGTTAATCATCCCCATCCCGGATGTTGAATTCCGGCAAGCCAGAACAAAGTAATCGATGACGTTTATTATTTCGTAGGGACGGACAATGCCCGTCCCTATAGCCCTAATCCACAAAATAATATATTTAAAGCCTTGTTTGTATATGTAATATAGGAATAAAATGGAAGGGGAGTTAAAAAGTGAATGGTATGGAAGAAACAAAATATACAGTAGTTGAATTCGGTAACATAAATGATTTAGAGGATTATCTCAAAAATTTAGATAACGGATATCAAATATTCCGTGGTCAGGCTCAAGAACCAAATTTAACAACTTCGATAGAGCGACACTGTATGAAGTCTAATTATAGTTTAAGTAAGGATTGTTTAAAAATCGAAAGAAATATGATTAGGCAATTTGATAGGGTATATGATGGGACTGATAAACAGAAGGTACATGATGATATACTTTATCGTCTTTCACTGATGCGGCATTTTGGCGCTCCAACTCGTTTATTGGATTTTACTTATTCTCGTTATATCGCAATTTATTTTGCGCTTGAAAGTGCATACAATAACATACCTAAAAAGAAATTAAATAAAATCCAACATGATCTAGAAAAATATGAATTAGATTATAAAAAGGAAAGAAATTGCTCTATTTGGTGTATCGATTTTAAAAAATTAGATAAAAAAAGTTAAATCAACGTTTCCTGAAATTATAAAAACAATAACTTCACGCGCGGAAGATGAAAAAAGAGATGATAAATCATTCAATCGGTTATATATGAATAATAGGTATACTTTTGTTAATGTTGAGAATCCGCTTCTACTACACAGAAGACTACATCTTCAACAAGGCGTGTTCTTATGCCCTGGTAATATAAATAAATCATTCATGGACAATTTACTCTCTCCATACAATCAAAAAACAAAGGATATTTGTAAGATAAATTTAACGATTAAACCAATAGATTTAAGAAATGCATTTGAAAAATATTATCGAATGAATATAACACGTGAAAGTCTTTTCCCTGGACTTGATGGCTTTGCTAAATCAATGCAATATCAATTTTGGTTATACAGAAAACTTGATGATTGGAGAAGGTATAAATAAAAGCAGCTATCTATTGTCATGTAAGCATTGAAAGGCAATAAAAAGAAAAAAAGTTCCCCCGATATAAACGAAGGGAAGAGTGTTTTAAGCACCCTCCCCTTCCGCAATAGAGGGAAAAATTCTAGTTGATATACAATTCCAATTTGGCGGAGCCGGCCAGGCGGTCGAGTTCGCTGCTGAAAGCTCCCCAGTTGTAATCCGACTTTTTTC